>JBJERG010000030.1:0-2120 GCA_051882155.1 Ruminococcus sp. | reverse complement strand
GTATCTCCTGTCCGTCGGAAACGTGTGATTCAAAGAACTTGCCGTTCAGCTTCACGGTGTCAATGCCTATATGAAGCAGTATCTCGCAGCCGTCCTCAGATACAAGATTCACAGCGTGTCTGGTATCAAACACCATGTCCACCTTTCCGTCGCAGGGTGCATAAAGCTTGCCCTCCTCCGGCTCAATGGCAACACCTTCTCCAAGCACCTTGGAAGAAAATGCTTCATCATTCACATTTTCCAGCATTACAGCCTTACCCTTCATGTGAGCGAATAATGTGATGGCATTTGTTTTGTTTTCAGTCGGCTTCTTTTGTTCCTCCGGCTGAGCAGTACCCTGAGCATCTGTTTCACCAAGTAGTGCCTCCGGATTATCTGAATCCGGTTTTTCAATGAAATCCTCCAGATTGGACTTTACAACGGAAACCTGAGGACCGTAAATTACCTGTACGCCGTTTCCCTTGTGTATAACGCCGGAGGCTCCGCTTTCCTTCAGCAGACTGTCCTGAACCAGTGCAGGATCAATAACAGTTATTCTCAGACGTGTTGCGCAGCAGTCAACATCAGAGAGATTTGACTTTCCGCCAAGACCCTTCAGAATAAGTGCGCTGACTCTGTCAGATTCATCTCCGGTCTTTGCAGAAGCTTCTTTTTTGGCATTCATATCCTTGCGGGTATAAAGCTTTGTTTCTTCATCATCAGCTTCTCTGCCCGGTGTTTTGAGATTGAACTTTGTTATCATGAAATGGAATACGAAATAGTAAACAACTGCATAAGCAAGTCCTACAATAACGATCCATATCCAGTTTGTCTTTTCATTTCCCTGGAGAATACCGAACAATGTAAGGTCAATTGCGCCGCCGGAGAATGTCATGCCTACGCCCACATTGAAAATGTGCATCAGCATATAGGAAAGACCTGCGAGAACACAGTGAACCGCATACATAGCAGGAGCTACGAAGAGGAATGTAAATTCCAGAGGCTCTGTGATACCTGTCAGCATAGAGGTAAGTGCAGCAGAAAGCAGCAGACCGCCTACAACCTTTTTCTTTTCGGGACGTGCAGTTCTGTACATAGCAAATGCAGCAGCAGGAAGTCCGAAAATCATGAACGGGAACTTACCGGACATAAATCTTGTAGCTGATACAGAGAAATGCTCTACGGATTTTGACGCAAGCTCTGCAAAGAAGATATTCTGTGCGCCCTGTACTGTTACGCCGTCAATCAGCATAGCACCGCCAAGCTCTGTCTGCCAGAAGGGCATATAGAATACATGATGCAGACCAAAAGGAATAAGCGCACGTTCAATGATACCATAGATCCATGTTCCGGCATATCCGGAATCCAGCACCAGCTGACCCAGATGAGCAATACCGTTCTGAACCACCGGCCAGATGTAGAACATTGCAATGCCCACAATCAGATAAACAACGCTGGTGATAATTGGCACAAACCTTGTACCGCCGAAAAATGACAGTACCTGGGGCAGCTGTATCTTATAGAATCTGTTGTGCAGTGCGGCAACGCCAAGTCCTACAATAATACCGCCGAATACACCCATCTGAAGGGTAGTTATTCCAAGGGTTGTGGTAGTGGAATTTGCAGCCATTGCCTCCACGCCGCCTTTGGCAGTAATCAGTGCGCTGATGGCTGTGTTCATGATAAGGTAGCCAATTGCACCGGAAAGGGCAGCAACTTCTTTTTCCTTCTTTGCCATGCCAATTGCAACACCCATGGCAAACAAAAGTGCCAGATTGTCAAAAACAGCGCTGCCTGTTTTGCTCATGATATCCAGAATGGTGTACAGAATGCCGCCTTCTTTGATGATCTCAGTGAGTCCGTATGTTTCCAGTGTGGTGGGGTTTGTAAAGGAGCTTCCTATTCCCAGCAGCAGACCTGCAACAGGAAGCAGTGCAATGGGAAGCATAAAGGAACGTCCCACTCGCTGCAAAACCCCGAAGATTTTGTCTTTCATAAATGATACCTCCAATTTTTATTTTTTTGTTATGCTGTTCACGCAGCTGGTACCGGGCAGCAGAACGGCATATCATATAAAATCAGTTCAGGGCACCTCTAAATACTCCGAATCTGTCAGATGCGGTGTAGATTTGCGACAGATT
>JBJERG010000029.1:0-2127 GCA_051882155.1 Ruminococcus sp. | reverse complement strand
AAAAGCATCAATTACAGAGTTCGATTTTTCATAGGATACATCCGGTGTTTCCTTAATATCAAAGTCGAAATCATCATCTGCAGCTTTAGCACTTATTGCGGTTGTTGACCTTTCAGCCGATAATTCAGAAGATATCTTTGCTGTAGTGGTAGTTGCAACAGATGTGTTCACTGTATCATTTTCAAGAATCTCTGCACTGCAGTCAACAAGGACAATATTTGTTGCATGATATGCTGTATGAGCATACATTACCTCTCCGGTAACGGAAAGTCTTTGTCCCTCTTTGTATTCGGAATCACATGAAAACTGTATCTCTTTGAAAGTTTCCATCTTACCCTCAGATACAACCATATCATCCATAGATACATGATAACGGACTTTAAGAGGATTATCCAATACAATAACGGGCGGATGGGAAATGTTAATACCATTTCCAGCAGTAACATATTTTACAGAACCTGTTATGGTTATAGTATCTCTTTCTTTAATGTCCAGTGCGTCAGAACCGCTATTGGACTTAGAACTGCCTTTTTTTACAAATTTATTTGTTGACGGTTCATAGCTATAATTTGTTGTAACACCAACAATATTATTCTCAAAATCATAAACTGTTAAAGAGATGCCGTCATTATTTGATTTTAAAAAAGAAGATATTTCACAAGCCTCATCCTCCGTCATATATGATTTATAATAAGGTTCTCTGTCTGAGCTCCAATAATCATATATTACAGTTTCACCTGTATTACACGGAGTCAAAGTTCCGTCTTTTTCTATTCTGTCGATAGAAATACTTCCGGTAAAATATGCAACAGGCGATCTGAATCTGTAATTCGCCCGAAACTGGTATCCTTTGCATTCAAAATATTCGTACTCATTTGAACCCTGTGTATCACCTACATTTCCGGCATAAATAATATCGTCAGCTGTTACAAAATAACAATCAACTGTACCGGCTTTGGTTGTATGTGCGTACGCATCAGGCTTGCCGTCCTTATTGTGATCGCCATAGTCAAAATAGAAAATATTGCCGTATTCACGTTCAAACTTATCGTAAAGCATTTGCTCAGTAACTTCGCCGCTGCTGTCTGACAATGCTCCGTATTCTGCAAATTTATTTGTATTCCTGTCAAAAGTATAGCTTTTATTCTCACCGATTTCACTTGTAATAATAAGCTCATCACCGGAAACCTCAAAATAGTTTCGCACTTCATGAACGTAAGCACTGCCCGCAGTAGTTCCCACGGGTCCGGGTTTGTTGACAATAATATCTTTAAGGTTGGTATCTGACCCGCCTAAAATGGATATTGTAAGGTATATGGGGAAATCATTTGCCTCATCCAAATGGTCCTGTTCGATTTCAGCATAAAATTTTACGCCCTTCAGTGAGAATGTGGTTTTGTAGTAATCATACTTTAAATCATCATCTTCACGTGGATACCTGAATTTCCCTGCTGCACTGTCGTAATACCAGTCAAATGCCATCTGTTTGTCACCGATGACGGCTATTGCAACAACCTCATTGCCGTATACTTCATATTTAATTTCATTATTCTGAAAATCCTCAGCTGCATCATCTAACGGCATTTTTCCTGCATCAGAAAGAGAACCGTCACTGTTTATTCTGTAAAAAGCAATATTATAGCCCTCAACCTCTGCCTTGAATTTTATACTGCCGATTTCAAAGTCAGCATTTGCAGCAGAAACTGTATATGCCGCTGTACTGCCAATGCTTATTATTAATACGATTAAGAGTATTGATATTATTGTTCTGAGTTTCATTTTTTGACCTCGTTTAATTATGATGAATAAAAAGGAAACAATACCGTTTCCAAATATCACTTTTTTGAATTATACTCTATATCAATATCTATCAATTATTCACCACAGGAACTTAACATAGAACATAATTTTTGTTATGAATTTTCCAATGAAATAACAGCATCATATACTTTTTTCACTTGTTCTTGCGTTGATGCTATTAATTCACTTATGTTATTATGCAAGGTATTATACATATCACATATTTTCAAAAAACGATCGAAAAACAATCCAGACACTACAGAATCATCAACTACTAAATCTTCCTTTCCACAACTTATAGCACATTCCATTTTTGATAGTGCTGTT
>JBJERG010000028.1:0-2130 GCA_051882155.1 Ruminococcus sp. | reverse complement strand
AAGCGATTCCTCTCTCCTTTCAGAAAAGGCTTAATATTACGCTTTATTTATAGTTGTTGAAATAATGGCTCTCCTGAGAGGTTAACTTCTCATTTATCCCACTTAAATATTTCATTTTACAGTGATAGTAAATTCATGCCAATTACTATTCAATGTTAAAAAGTGTTTTATAAAACATAGTAAACGAAAAATATATCTTTCGTTTACTATTAGCCGATACGCACGAAGCGTACAAAGTAAACGGATGTGCAGGTCAATAAATAATTACAGTGAGAGGTAAATAATGTTAAAGCGAGCTGAATGCAGTGATATCTCAAAAATAAAAAAATATTATAAATATGTTGCTGATAATACTGAAAACATGGATAAATACGGCAGATGGATATACGGTCAGCACCCGACAGACGATATGATAGAAGGGTATATCACTAACAGGAGTATGTATTTTGCGGAAGAAGAAGGAATGGTTATTGCGGCAGCAGCAGTAACATTTTTTCAGAATGAGGATTATCATCCTGTCCAATGGAATGTAGATGCCAAAGATGACGAAGTTGCAGTTATTCATATTTTGTGTATTAATCCGGAGAAGCAAGGATGTGGTCTTGGAAAGAAAATTGTGAGTGAAATTATAGATCTGGCGAAAACACAGCATATGAAAGCTGTCAGATTAGATGCGTTATGCTGCAATACACCAGCTCATAGATTGTATGAAGACTTAGGCTTTATAAAATGCGGATCTCAGAATTGGTACGCAGGTAATACAGGATACATTGATTTTTATTTATATGAGCTTGTATTGTAGTAATATTAATTCAATTCACCAGCCCATTTCCGACAGCAAGCCGTTAAGCTTTTCTTCACGCTTCCGTTCTGTTCCTTTTACAGACTTTCCGAGGGTTATTTAGCCGCAGATACGTCCGTCCATAAGATATAAAACACGACTGCAGGCTGCAGCGACTTTGCTGTCATGGGTAACCATAAGTATAGTTGTGCCCTCGCTGTTCAGCTTTTCAAACTCTGCCATTACTTCGGCATACGGACTGACGCTTTTTCCTCCTCTGTCATAGAGGTTATTTCACTGCTGCCAAGCCATACTCTTCCGCTGGTGGGCTTATCCATACCTGCAATATTGCACATCGTTTTCTCCCTGAACGCACAGAACATTGTCCTGAGTGCTGTCTGCAAGACTGTGACCGCCAAGAACGAGTTCACTGTTTTAAGGGCAACACAGCACAAAGCACGCCTTACGGCTCTGCACGCAATCTGCTTGCAGCTTTTTCGTCATATTTTCCAAAAAGCCTCGCTGATACACAAAGTACTTGTGCCCCTTGTGGGTATCAGCTGCGTTTTTTGTTTCATCTGACAAAAAATCTGACGAAGTTTATGCTCGTAGAGTACATCTTACGCACAGTCTTTGTGCGGTATTGCCTAAGATTCAGAAAACGGCATATCTGCCAATCTCTTACCTCGCTAAGGTGCTGGAGCTTGCTAAAATAAACCCATTGAGCTGCCCGATGTCGGAGGTAATGCCCGATAAGTTACTATCAATGGCGCTGCCCTCTCTGAAAAATTCTTTAGGAACGAGTACAAAATGCTGGCTTAAATCGACTTAATGTCATTAACAAAAGAGATAAATGTGTTATAGAAGATCCCGGATTGGTCAAAAAACAACTGTGTCCTGCGTTTTCGATAACTGTGATTTTTTCCGGGCGCAGAAATATCGCCGGAGCGATCCTCAAAAAGCTTGCGTTACAGAGGCAATCCTCGCTTTCAAAAACAAACAGCAGTGGAATTTAAAAGCGTGTATTTTGCTTTATCGGAAACGGCTTGACGTACTTTGAAATGTATTTCGTTCAATTACATGAATATCAGAAAGAACAGTAAAGCGAAAAACTATAAACCTGAAAAATAAAGGTCTGCCGCTTCATAACGCACTCACAGAAAAATCACCGGAATGTGAAAATTCTGCGAAAAATGAAACCTATGTGAAAATTAGCACTCTACGCTTGACAGTGCTAATCTATAGTGTTATAATATAATCAGAACAAAGGAACAGAGAAGCATCAAAGGATCCGGGTGCTGAACCCTCCGTACCCTTGCTCAGAGCAATGGAAACAATGTGACGAGTAT
>JBJERG010000027.1:0-2138 GCA_051882155.1 Ruminococcus sp. | reverse complement strand
AAGCAGATTACGTGCAGAGCCGTAAGGCGTGCTTTGTGCGGTGTTGCCTTTAGTAAATATTGTAATAACAGGGAGATTCAAAGATGAAATATGGTTATAGAATTATGATGACAGAGCATTGTGAAATTCCGGATAATGTACCGATTGAACCGGGCTGTACCAATGGTTTTTCCGAAGCACCATACCTTATTGATGAAATTGTCTATGATACAATTGAAGATGCACAAGAAGTTCTCTCAAAGTATCGTTCCATTAAATCAGGCGTTATTATCGATTCGAATATGAACAGATCATATGATGTGCGTGAATTTTACATTGAAAAAATAAAGATAGGTGAATACGAAAGAAAGCTTAAATCCTATGGCGCTGTCAAGTATGCAGAATTTGAAGACTTTGAAACCGGGAGTCAACCTGCGCTTTGCAGAGAACCTCCTGAAGTAATAAAATGGTGCCGCAGAAAAAACTATTGCGGTAGGGAAGAAAGCAGCATAAAATATAAAAATAAAAGGAAGAAGCATACGGATCAATGAAAAAAATGAATTCTTTCAGTGCACTTGATATAATAAACCGTGTAATAGACGAGAACGTTTCAGAAGGAGATATTTGCATTGATGCTACGGCAGGACGAGGCAATGATACTCTTCATCTCTGTAAACTTGTAGGAGAAAGCGGCCATGTTACTGCATTTGATATACAACAGGAAGCAATAGACAGTACAAAGCAGCTTCTTGCAGAACACGGTTTATCTCATCGTGCAGATGTTATCTTAAAAAGTCACAGTGAAATGGACAGCTTTTTTGAAGAGGAAAGTGTATCTCTTATTACATTTAATTTTGGCTGGCTTCCAAAAGGTGATCATAACATTTTTACCAAAAAGGAAACAAGCATTGAAGCGATAGAGAAAGGCTTAAAGCTCCTCAAAAATGGAGGCATTATCACACTGATAATATACTATGGAAGGGAAACGGGTTTTGAAGAGCATGACGCACTGCTTGCATATCTGCCTTCACTTGACAGCAAAAAATATACTGTAATAGAAATGCCATTTGTAAACAGGTCAAATTGTCCGCCTATTCCGATAGTAATAATAAAGGATAATATATAAGGCAACACCGCACAAAGCACGCCTTACGGCTCTGCACGCAATCTGCTTGCATCTTACGCACAGTCTTTGTGCGGTATTGCCATAATACTAATCCCTGAAATTAAGGGATTAATATAAAAAGAATGCCCCGCAGAATGATTCCTGTGGGGCATATATGTTTATTATAAAGCGTCAGAACTGTTTTTTCCATAGAAACAGCTTGCAAGATAAAGTGAACCGCTTACAGCTATAATGCCTTTTGAACTGTCTGTAATTTTTAAGGCGTAGGGAAGAGCCTCGTCCACAGACAATGATATAACGGGACAGTAATCACGAAAATATGTTTCCAATTCTGCATTATTAACAGATTGATCTGAAAAATCATCAACACATATCACGTAATCTGCAACCTGAGAAATAATGTGACATGATGTTTTATAATCTTTAGAGCGAAGCATACCGCATATAATTACAACAGGTGAACGCCCTGATACTCTAAGAACATCAGCAAGGGCAATAATGCTGCCTTGATTGTGACTTCCGTCAAGAAGAATGGGAGGATCATTGTTGATCTGCTGTATACGTGCAGGGACACTGACTGTTTCGAAGGCGTCAGCTACATTCTGTGCCGTAATCAGATAGCCGTGCATACTTAGAATTCGTACTATCTCAATAGCAGTAAGAGCATTATAAACCTGGTGAATACCCGGCATTTTCAGCGAGTAGTCCATACTGTGATATTGGAAAAGAGTTCCGTCAAGAGATTCTTCTATTATACGACAGTCACGGAAATCCGGTATGCGGAGTGATGCTGATTTTTTTCTGGCGGTTTCGGAAATAATTTCTATTGTAGAATCGTCATTATCAGCTGACAGAACAACCGGACATCCCTGCTTGATTATTCCTGCTTTATGAACAGCTATTTCCGGTACAGTCTTTCCGAGAATATTGGTGTGGTCAGGTGATATTGAAGTGATAACACTGACAAGCGGTGATTTTATAATATTAGTAGCGTCAAGAAGACCACCCAGTCCTGTTTCAAGAAAAACAATGT
>JBJERG010000026.1:0-2142 GCA_051882155.1 Ruminococcus sp. | reverse complement strand
GTACTGCGGAATATTTCATCAGATTAATGCAAAAGGGAACAGGCTTGTTTTTTTTCTCTTTTATCGTAATTGTTTTAAAAAAATCTTCTTTTTTGGAGGGCTTCTGAAAGCCGTATGCTTTTTTGAGAGCATTTTTGAAATCATTATTCATATCCTGTCCTCCTTTTCAAAAGAATTTTTAAGAATAGACAAAATTTTTTTAAGTCTGCGGCTCAGAGCAAACCTTGACATATCGTAAATACGGCTCATAACCGATAAAGGTACTTCATTGACATATCTTAGAAGTACAAGCTCTCTGTCTTTTTCAGAAAGGGAATCGAGAGCATTTTTCAGAGAAATATTCTCATTCCAGACACTTTCACAGTCTTTGTCATCCGGGAGATCTTCGGGCAAAGGAAGGGTCTGTTTTTTTCTGAATTCATCGGTGCATAGGTTTCCTGCAATGGTATATAGAAGCCGTATGCTGTCAGAAGAGCCGTGATACCGGGGATTTTCCAGATATCGAAGGAAGGTTTCCTGGGTAATATCCTCGGCAATGACGGGGTTATTTACTTTAAGACAGCAGTATCTGAAAATTTTGTCATATTGATCTTGTAAGTCAGCTGACACCCGAAAACCTCCCTTCTGTTTTATATAACGTTTCAGCACAGTAAAATGTGCGGAAAACAATGGTAAATATTTTGTGAACAATTGTATATTTGTATATACATATTATAATATATATTCTTTAACAAGTCAATAATAATGCAGAATATATAAATGCGCATAAAAATGGTGCAGCGAAAAGCACTGCACCGGATGTACTTATTCAAATACACTTTCAATGATTTTTGTTGCCTTTTCAGGAGTATAACGCCATTTTTTTATGTGAGTTTCATCCGTAAAATATTTTATAGGCGAAACCGGCGTATCAGGTTCAAAAACATCAACAATAACAAGCTTAACTTTCATTTTCTCAGGAATCAGCGCCTTTATGTAAACGCTGGCACACTGACCTGTACGCAGCTGTTGCTGAGGTTCTGCAAGTCCTGCAAGATTTGGGGTAAGTTCAATGAATACACCATAATCTTCAACAGAACGTATCATTCCGGCTACTGTTTCGCCAACTGAGAAAAGAGAAGCATTTTCCTCCCATGTTCCCAGAAGTTCCTTATGACTAAGGCATAATTTTCCCATATCAAATCCCGTGACAACTGCCTTGATATTCTGACCTGTGCGGAACCTGTCAGAAGGATGAGATATCCTTGAAACGGAAATTGCATCAATAGGGATAAGAGATGGAATGCCGCAGCCTGCATCCACAAAACAGCCGAATCTTTCCATATGAGTAATACGAACAGGTATCACATCTCCGGGTCTTAGCTTTGAAATATAATTATTCCAGCATTCCTCCTGAACGGATCTCCTTGATAAAATAGCTCTTGGAGTGCCATTTTCATCCTGCTCAATTCTCATTACTCTGAATGCCACAGGTTTTCCTGCACGAGCAATTAGAGCTATATCTCTTGTAGTTCCGTCGTTTATTCCTCTTGCCCCATCTTCTCTTGGGATAATGCCCTGCATACACGGCAGGTCAACTATTAAATTATGAGAGCTGTCACATATAATTGCACGTGCTTCCAGTACTGTTTTTTTTCTCATAGCACACATCAGAGCTTCAGTACTTCGGATTGCTGCCATATTTTCGGCTGTGTGAATTCTGCTGCCTTCAGGTAAATATTCTGTCATTTTGGACCTCCAAAACATTATTGTATTTTTTACAGTCTATGCACATTTCTGGTTATTTATGACGGAGATACAAAAGATGCGCCCATTCCTATCAGCAGTTTCTCTGCTTCTGAAGCAGCAGAATCATCACATTCAAATTCAATAAATGATGTCTGCCTTTTTCTTTCTTCGGAAATATTTTCAAAGTTATACTCTGTTTCTACAAGCAAAGTAAAATAATTCATTGATGTTACAGCTGTAGGAAGAAGTGTAAAGCGTTTTTCATGAGGAATGGTCAGCTGTATGCTTTCAGGATATTTAGGATAAACGTGTATTCTGTCTATAATATGCAGCTGTTTATTTAAAGATATAGCAGCTTTTTCTGCATCATCAAAAGTTTCAAATTTTGCTTTTATAAATTTATTCATTGTTTTC
>JBJERG010000025.1:0-2142 GCA_051882155.1 Ruminococcus sp. | reverse complement strand
ATAAATTGCTTCTGAGGTTAGCTCAGGCGAACTATTTCGTGTATGGTTTTTGATAGGTGCTGCTCTTGTATTCTGGATGCAGGCAGGCTTTGCAATGGTGGAGGCTGGCTTCACCCGTGCAAAAAACACAGGCAATATCATAATGAAGAACCTGATGGACTTCTGTATTGGTACAGTAATGTTCATACTTATCGGTTTTGGACTGCTGCTTGGTGAAGACCTGTTTGGCTTCATCGGCAAACCCGGATTTGATATTTTCACAGCATATCAGGATTTTGATTTTTCAAACTTTGTATTTAACCTTGTATTCTGTGCTACAACCGCAACAATTGTATCCGGTGCAATGGCAGAAAGAACAAAATTCCTGTCCTATTGTATTTACTCCGGTGTTATTTCAGGACTTATCTATCCGATCGAAGCTCACTGGATCTGGGGCGGCGGCTGGCTTTCCGAACTTGGCTTCCATGACTTTGCAGGTTCATGTGCAATTCACATGGTAGGCGGTATATCTGCTCTTATCGGCGCAAAGATTCTTGGACCACGTATCGGTAAGTTCAAGAAGGACGCTTCTGGCAAGGTAACAAAGGTTAACGCATTCCCCGGACACAGTGTAGCACTTGGTGCTCTCGGTGTATTCATTCTCTGGCTGGGCTGGTATGGATTCAACGGTGCAGCAGCTACTTCTCTTGAACAGCTTGGCTCCATATTCCTTACAACAACAATTGCTCCGGCAGTTGCAACAGTTGTATGTATGATCTTTACATGGATCAAGTACGGCAAGCCTGATGTTTCAATGTGTCTGAATGCTTCTCTTGCAGGTCTTGTTGCAATCACAGCACCATGCGATGTTGCAGATGCCTTTGGTTCCGTTATTATCGGCGCAGTTGCAGGCTTACTTGTAGTATTCGGCGTATGGCTCCTTGACCATGTACTTCATATTGATGACCCGGTAGGCGCAGTTGCAGTACACTGCATGAACGGTATCTGGGGTACACTGGCAGTTGGTTTGTTCGCAACAGATACTGCTCCCGGCTATTCTATAGCAAATGCTTCAGGCAAAACAATCACAGGTCTTTTCTACGGCGGCGGATTTGAGCTGCTGGGACTCCAGGCAATCGGTGTTGTATCTGTTGCAGCATGGACAGCAGTTACTATTACAATTACATTCCTTGTTATAAAGGCAGTCTTTGGTCTTCGTGTTACACGTGAGGAAGAAACACTTGGTCTTGATGTTACAGAGCATGGTCTTCCTTCTGCATATGCAGGCTTCTCAATGCTTCCGGAATACATTGATGAAGATACACCTGTTCTTGCAGTTGAAGGTGACATTCCGGTTGCAGAAGCTGTTGAAGTTAAGCAGGTTCCCACATTTGAGAAGAAGGTTGCAGCTGACGGAACCAAAATCACAAAGATTGAGATCGTATGTAAGGAATCCCGTCTTGAGGCTCTCAAAAATGCAATGGTGGGACTTGGTATTACAGGTATGACAGTATCCCACGTTCTGGGCTGCGGCGTTCAGAAGGGTAAGCTTGAATACTACAGAGGTGTTCAGGTTGAAGCAAACCTCCTTCCGAAGGTACAGGTTGAGATCGTTGTAAGCGCTGTTCCTGTAAGCAAGGTAATTGCCATGGCAAAGAAGGTGCTTTACACAGGTCATATCGGTGACGGAAAGATCTTTGTATACGATGTTGAAAATGTAATCAAGGTTCGTACCGGTGAAGAAGGTTATGATGCTCTTCAGGATATAGAATAAAAATAAACAAATCACTTTGCCGACAGATTATAAAACCTGTCGGCTAAAGTGGTGCATGGAGGTTTTACTATGTGTTCAATTATGGGTTACTGCGGCAGCAGTGCGGATACAGACGTATTTAAGCAAGGATTTGATGAAACTATTTCAAGAGGTCCTGATGACAGCAGAATAATAGATACAGGCAATGGACTTCTGGGTTTTCACAGGCTTGCAATAATGGGACTTACTCCTTCGGGAATGCAGCCATTTGAACTTGACGGAAGCTATGTTGTGTGCAACGGAGAAATTTATGGCTTTGAAAAACTGAAAAAGGAACTGGCAGCCGAATTTTCATTTAAAAGTGATTCGGACTGCGAAATTCTGTTGCCTTTATATAAAAAATATGGAAC
>JBJERG010000024.1:0-10329 GCA_051882155.1 Ruminococcus sp. | reverse complement strand
TCCGAATAGCGGCTCTGGCTTACAGGGATTTCACAGCCGTTATCCATTGTAAAGACATATCTCTTCAATGACGTTACATGATGAAGATTTACATAAAAGCTGTTATGGCAGCGGCAGAAATATTCAGGGACAGATTCTTCCAGATCTGCAAAACGGGAAGTGGAAATAATCTCAGTACCGTCTTCGTTACAGAATTTTACATGGCGTGAGATATTCTCAGCAAATAATACCTTCTCAAGGGAAACCTGCAGGACGCCCTTCTTTACAGGCACCAGCATAGTATCCCTTTTTACCTTACGGGATAATCTTTGCAGACAAAGCTTAAGCCTGCTCATGGTCACAGGTTTGATAAGGTAGCCGTCAGCCTCCACTTCAAACACTCTTTCCACATTGTGAAGATATCCGCTTATAAAAACTGTCTGAAAGCTGAGATCCTGTCTGTTTTTCAGCTTTTTAAGAAATTCTATTCCGTCATTGCCATTTTCCAGTCCGATATCCAGCATCAGGAGATCACAGCCGTCTATTGCCGAAACTGCGTCTTCTGAATTATTTACTGCTATTATTTCTGTATCCGCAAGAATAAGCTGAAGCATATTCTTTAATTCTTCTGCAAAAGATTTAACGTCATCATATATAACAACTCTGTTCCAGTGCAATGTTTTACCCCTCGTTTTCAGACAATACCGCATAAAGCCAGCTTAACGGCTCTGTATGGTATTGCCGTAATTCTTTTCACACACATATTTTACCATATTCTTCTCTTTTAGTCAATGTATTTGTTGACGTCATATTGCATAATAAATCTATTAAGTTGCGTTTTTTACCATTAATTTCTGAATTTATTGACTTTTTTACTGCAAAATGATATAATGAATACAATATTAAATATTCAGGAGGCTTAATTCTTATGAAGAGATTCAAACCTGTAAAAAGAGCTTTAATGCTCGCATTTGTAATGCTTGCAGCGTTATTGCTTCCATTGTTCGGCAATGCGGCGGTGTCCGTTTCGGCTGTATCAACCGACTACCCGGTGCCGCTTTTCAACCTTGCCGTCAAGGATAATTCAAAAGTTCTTACAGAAAACGGTACAGATGACAATTCATCACTCTCAGTAAAAGCACTGGGAAGTGACCTTTCACCCTCATGGAGAATAGACCGTGTAGGTGCTGACTCAAAGGGTACATTTTTCAAGCTTATAAATGCCCAGTCAGGTCGTCTGCTGACTCCTAAGAACTATAATGTGTCAGCAGGTACAGGCGTTGTGGTATACGGCAGTGAATCCGCTAAATCACAGCACTGGTATATTGTGCCTGTAAAGCAGGACCGCCTTGGAAATGACCTTTACTACAAGATCGTAAACTATTCCGATACAAACCTTGCACTTACACAAGGGGCATCAGGCATTACCCTTGAAACATATTCCGGTGCAGATTCTCAGCTGTGGCTGCTGAATGCAGACGGACTCCAGGGCTTTGCAGGCTACTGCAAGGACGACAACACAGGCAGTATAAAAGCCGGTGCTATAGGCGGTCTTTTCGGTGAAGTGGTTGAGGTTTCCACATTTGATGATCTGAAAAAATATGCTACATCTGATACTCCCTATACTATCGTTGTGACAAATAACATTAAGGTTACAAATCTTACAAAGGACAGTTCCGGCAGATATTACTGTCCCGACGGCAGAATATATGTACATGACGACAAAACTATTGTAGGCAGCTATTCTGCACATACACTTTATAACGTTCAGTTCTGCACATCCTCAAGCAAGGGCGTGGGAAATAATCTCATTATAAAAAATTTCGACATACAGCATGACTCTGAATCAAACGGCAACGACTCCATTCAGGTTTATTTCGGCTCCGGTCAGAATCTCTGGGTTGACCACTGCACATTCACAGGTCATTCAGATTATAACACCGCTTCCACCGGTCTTCCCGACTGGGATAAATTCCTTGCCTGCTGCTATGACGCCGATTACTGCACAGTTTCAGACAGCTCATTCGGTCTGCATGAATACGGTCTTATTCTCGGTTATCCTGATGATACGGAAAGCTCATACCAGAAATACAACAACTACCCTCGCATGACCCTTGCTTCAAATAAGTTCTACCAGACCCTTACAAGAGGTCCGGGACTTATGCGCTACGGCTATTACCATTCACTCAATAACTATGTAAATACCTTCAGCATGGCGTATACAGTTCATTCAGCGTCAAAAATATTCGCTGAAAGCTGCCGCTACGAAAACGGCGGAAATGTTATCTGCGACTGGAATGAAGTAACATATCCCGGTTCTTATGCAGAAACAGGCTCTACCTCCTCTGGCTGCAAGAGAACAACTATCGAGGGCAGCGCACAGAACTGCACATGGCGTCCGAATACAAACTACAGTTACGTTTCACTGACTTCCGAAAATGCAAAAACCTACTGTTCAAGCTACAGCGGCTGTCAGAAGTCAACCGGCAATATGATGTATCTGCGTTTTTCAAAGAGCGGCGTTCCAAGTGCAGGTTATACCGAAGTTCCCAGCGGTCCTGCAGCACCTGTTCCTGCAAGTTTCAGTGAAGGTGCAGCATACCGCATTAAGAATGTAAGCTCTGGTCTGTATATGCAGGTTGCAGGCGCAGCTGCTAAGAACGGTGCAAACATTCAGCAGTGGGGCACTGACGGAAGCAGTGTTCACGACATATGGAAGCTCTACAGCGCAGGTGACGGCTATTATTACTTAGCCTCATGTGTTGGCGACGGCGGTACATTTGTGCTTGATGTTGCAGGAAAAAAGACTGCCAACGGCACAAACATAGACCTGTATCAGTACAACGGCGGCACAAATCAACAGTTTATGATCGCTGACAATGGCGACGGCAGCTATAAGATCCTCACAAGAATAACAGGAGAAGCCTCCGCAGTTGAAGTTTCCGGCGCATCAAAGGATGCAGGTGCAAACATTCAGCAGTGGGAAGTAAACGGTGTAAACTGTCAGGACTGGATATTTGAGCCTGTTACAGATCCTGGCACTTCTATGGATACAAGTTTTGTATATACATTTGAAAATGTAAACTCCGGTCTTGTTATGGAAATACAGAATGCCGAAATGAAAGATAATTCCAATGTTCAGCAGTGGGCAGTCAATGGTCACGATTGCCAGAAGTGGATTCTGAAGGAATTTGGCTCTGGCAATTACTACTGGATACGTTCTCAGCTTGATAGTGGCTTTGCTCTCAAGGCTGAAGGCAGCGGAGACGGCGGAAACATTGACATTACAGCATACAGTTCCAAGGACAGCGCGCAGCTTTTCAGATTCACAAAAAATCTTGACGGCTCCTACAGCATAATTTCCCACGCATCAAAGGATACCTGCCTTGTTGAAGCTGCTGCTGCATCAAAGGAAGCCGGTGCTAATATTCAGCAGTGGAGTCCCACAAACAGCCCGTGCCAGAAGTGGAACATTCAGACTGAAACCAAACCGACAACGACAACAACAACAACTACCACCACAACCACAACAACAACAACAACTACTACCACAACCACAACCACAACAACTACTACTTCAACAACTACTGCAACAACAACCACTACTGAAATAATACCTCAGAAGCTGGCAGGAGATGTAAACGATGACGGCATTGTTTCCGTTATGGACGTTATTCTTCTGCAGAAGTGGATAGCAGCTGTACCCGGCACTTTAAGACCGGATACAGAGGCAAGTGACATAAACGGCAACGGCAGGATCGATATATTCGACCTGTGTATGCTTAAAGAAATACTCGTAAAGTAAGGTAACTTTAAAAGGCTTTCTGTCCCGCTTTTACAGAACAGAAAGCCTTTATTTTTTGTATTAAGAAGATTCACTGCTCTCCACTGTACCATTCAAGAACAGCAGAGAGATTTTCCTCTGACACATAATTCTCGTCCTTTGACAGAAGCTCCAGCATTCTTTCATCCTGTTGGGAACGCTGCTTCTGTGATGCAAGTCCCTTTGTAAGCATACTTATCATCAGCTTGTCAATACCTTTTAATTTGCTGCGGTCAAAACCGCCCTGCATCGTGAATAAAGGCACACTCTCCGGAACTGAAGCTGCCTTGCGGACCTCAGAGATCAGCGTCCTGGTATCGCACAGACCAACTCCGCAGACAGCACAGATTGAAAAATGCTTTGCTGCATGAGAATATCCCTTGATATTGCTTGCATGGATCCAGCCAAGATAAACCACATTGCTTCCTCTGTCAATCTGCAAGGAAGCCTCTTTCAGAGAATATACAGGCAGACCTGTTTTCTCTCCAAGCATATGGGCATACTGCTGTGTATGACCTGTTTTTGATGTATATACAATTACCTTCGGCTTGTTGTTGTTTGCCATATATTCCAACCTCCGCTATCATTATACTAATATTATACAGAAAAATCACAGCTTTATATATGTGATTTTTATATCTTTATGTGTCTGTCATACAGGTATCAGTCAATGCTTTTATTCCTTCCGGTTTTTCTATTCTTCTTTTTACGTATCAAACCTTTAATACCACTGCCAGCAAGAAGCAGAACAAACACTGCCGTAATTCCTAATGCGGCAATCTGTGTGTAGTCTTCCCATGTCATTTTCTTTTCTGGTTTTGGCTCTTCAATGGGAGTATCCTCACTTTCCTCAATACGTTTGCCATGCACCAGCAAACGGTGGGTATTTTTGCCGTAGGGTGTGCAGGTAATGAGGGTTACAATGTCCTCACCCTTCACAATGAAAAGGGACTCAACATCATCCGGCTCTACTGTTTCAATTTTGTAGACCTGATAGGTGAGAACTTCGTCCAGAACATGAATACGAAAGATATTGCCCTCACGAAGCAGATCAAGATCAGTAAAAAGCCTTGCCGAGGGCAGACCGCAGTGAGCTGATAAAACAGCGTGTGTACTTTCACCGCCTATGGGCAGGGTGGTGTTTTCCAGATGTCCTACTCCAATCAGCAATGTTTCTTCGCTTGTTCCGTGATAAATCGGCAGATTTACATCAATTGCAGGAATCTCTATATTCGCCATTACATCTTCAAACGCCAGAAGCTCGGTGTATTCGCCGTCTGTTATAGGAAATGCGTCCGGGTCAAAGGGGTCTGTCAGTATTACTGCATTGTCAATCAGACTTTCATTGTAACGCCTTACGGCTTCCTTTTCCTCGGCTATGAATTCGGGACTAAGAGAGGAAACCGCTTCAGCGTGTTCGGTAATTGCCCTGGTGCTGTTTTTTTCGTAAAGGTAATTTGAAACATTAGGATAGAGAAAAACGGCAATTCCAGCTAAAAACAGTATTACTATAAGTATTGTAGGCAAATGCTTTTTCATTCCGTTTTCTCCTTTCCTGAATCTGGGTTTACATTTGAAAGAATACGCCACCCTTTTGCTGCGGGTGGCGTAAACGTTTTTATTACTTATTGTTTACTTTAACTTTTTTGCGTGATATCACAAACAAAATAACTGCGCCTGCCATGAAAGCTATACCGATAACTGTAAAGAGAACAGTACCTGCACCACCGGTTATGGGAAGAGTAATACCTGCGCTGTTGGGAACCTGAACTGTATAAACACCTTCAGTTTTCGCAACATCTGCATCTGAAAAGTTTACCTGTACAGCATTAGACAGAATGTTGTATCCGGAAGGAGCCTGGGTTTCTACCAGATAATAGTCGTAATTATCGCCGTTTGCTTCATACTTTGCGAATGTTGCAGTGCCGTTAACATCTGTAACTAAATCACACTCAAGCTTTATTCCTTGTACTGATGTATGAGGAATGGTTACTGATGTTCCTGCGTCAACTTCTGCCTGTGTAGCAGTTCTGTACAAATCAAACTTTGCACCGGCAAGCTTGGTATCATCATGATTTGTTTCATACTTATCAATCTTAATAGCAAAGGTTGTAACTTCGGCTGTATCAGTTTTCTGCTTATGTGAATTTTCTACATAAGGATAATTGGAATAATAAAATGTTGCTGTGTTGGTTTCCTTAGCATTTACTGCTGTTGTGTTATCATTATTAAGAGTTGCAGTGTAGGTAATAACAAGCTTCTTACCGCCGTTTGCAGACCATTTTGAAGCATACTGAGCTGAATCAACACTTAATTTAAAGGTATATTCAGCGGTTGATGTTGTAGCAAGAGTGTAAGCAGTGCCAGCTTGATCGGTAATATCTGTTCCATTTGCTGAAACCTTAATTGAAGCAATATCAAGAGTCAGACCGTCAGGAAGAAAGTCTGATACATAAAATGTCTTATCAGTTGCTTCTGCGGCATATGTAGGAATGTCAACAGAAATAGTGTAGGCTACCTTTTCATTCTTTGTTACACTTGTTTTGTCAGCAGTCTTTTCAATAGCAGCTTCTTTATGTTTTGCAGTGAAGGGTACATCATCAATTACATATTTTCCATTATCAACAGTCGGCTCAATCTTCTGGAGCATCAGCTGATAAACAGATGTGGTAGATGTGGGTCGGATAAAATATTCGCCCATTGCAAGGTTTTCAAATTTGGCTGTACCGTCTGCGGCAACAATCTGTGTGCCGACAGGAGTGATTGATTTATTTGCAATATAATTCGGCAGACCTGCAAGCAGACTTTTCAGTTCAGCAGAATCACTTCCGAGTGCTTCAAACTGTTCAATTGTACAAGCAGTATTATTGTATGAAGTTGTTCCTGCAAAATAATCTTTAAAATCATCGTTCCACTTATATGAAACATGGTTGGACGTTGCATCATATGTGATGTCAATAACCTTGTAAGCCGCAAGAACGTCATTTTCAACAGCACTGTTAACTGTTATAGACGCTGTTGAAGTTGGAGTGACATTAGTCGCCGCAAAAACATTCATCGGAATCATGCCGATTGCAAAAATAAGGGTAAACAAGAAAATCACAATTTTTTTGTTTTTCATTTTAAATATTCCTTTCATTTTTTATTTATGCTTTTAAACCGGTTTAATTTAAGTAAAAACAAACCGATTGCCGCCGAAGTAAGTATCAGAAGTCCTGCCACTGCAAACCAGCCGCCTGTGAACCATGTTCCCGAAGTGGGCATATGCAGGGTCAGATAATTTGCAAGCTCAATGCTCAGCTTATTGTCTGCAATATCCTTTTGTTCTTCTACATTATCTATCTCAGCAGAACTGCCCGCACTGTTAATGGTGATTCTGACAGGTTCTTCACGCAGTCTGTAGCCTGTAGGCACTTTTGTTTCAGCAAGGTAATAAACCGATCCAGCGGAAAGAACGTCTTCAAAAACGGCTGTGGCTTCTGTTTGCTCCGCATTGAGTGCTGTTGTTGCTGAACGAATTTCGGTACAATGTACTTCTGCACCATTATAGATTAGAGTTACATCTCCTGTGTCATCAGCCTTATAAAGGGTAAACTCTACGTCAGCAATCGGCACTTTGTGTTCCGCTGTGGAACTGTCACCGTCAATCTTGCTTACGCTTAGAGAATACGCATTTTCAAAACGTGCGTAATAGGCTGCACTGCCTGTAGTTGTATAGCTTATGGTCTTGCCGTTATCTGCCAGCATATCCTTTGCAACTTTGTTGCCTTCTGAATCATACCACCCGACAAATACATAACCAGTTCCGGCAGCAGCGGTGGAACTTACCTCTTGCTGTACCTCACCCGTATGGCTCTGCAAAGATACTTTGCCTATTGATTCATCAGTAATCTCTACCCAGTTTCCGTCAATTTTAATTTGAGGTATAAAGGTCTGAACAACTATTTTTTTCGAGAATCTTGCATAATAGGTGGTACCGTCTGTAATTTTGCCGCTTATTGTTTTATTTGTTGTATTAAGCGTACCATCAGAATTATACCAGCCAACAAATTCGTAGTAAGTACCTTCGGTTGCTTTAGAGCTTACAGTCACATCCGCCGTATTGGTATGGCTGTAAGCGGTGAGAGTACCTATTTTATCATCGTTTGTATCTTCCCAGATGTCATCTCTTCCCACCTGACGGACATAGGTCTGTGTAATGAGTTTTGAGAACCTCGCATAATATGTCGCATTGCCTGTGGTTGTGTAGCTTAACGTTGCATCTGTGGTGACCGCTTTACCATTAGAATCATACCAGCCGACAAACTTGTAGCCACTTACGGCAGTAGCAGTGGAACTTATAAGCGTACCTACCGCATCGGTATAACTGTAACGATCAAGAGTACCTACTGCATCATCTTCAGTGTTTTGCCAGCTGTCACCGCTTCCTACCTGACGAATATAGGTCTGTGTAACGCTGTCTGAAAATCTCGCATAATAGGTGTTTACACCTTCCTGTTTTTCAGAATAACTGTATTCATTATTAGTAGTAATAAGGTTTCCCTCTCCGTCATACCAGCCCTCGAAAATAAAGCCTTCATTTGCAGCTGCACTAATGATTATTGTTTCACCTGTTTCAGCAAAATAAGATTTACCTCCGTTTGGATTATATGCGTCGTTATAATTCTCGTTTGTCAGGGATACACTTGTAATTGCAACTGTGCCGCCTGTATCGAAATCCACGTAATCACTTGACCCGGTGGTTTTAGTCCGGGGTATAACCGCCTGACGCCAGCGCCATTGGGCAACCATTGTGATACCTTTGTGGACATTGGCATAAGCTTTTTCCTCGCCGCTATCTGTCCAGGTTACGCCCTCAACCTCATTGTTCTCATCATGATTGATCTGCTTTTCCAAAGATACACTGCCGTCATATATTTTAAAATACTGTGCCTTGCCGTCACCATTGACTCCCTTCAATAAATAATCGCAGGCTATTGTATGCTCAGCAGGAAGTATCAGACTACCTAACCTATCTGCATTTACCTGAATGTCCGTTGAAACGTTGTCAACGACATCACCTGTAAGCTTCCAGCCCATAAATTTCCAGGCATCATTCTGTCCCTCTGCTGCGTGAGATACATAAGGGTCAATAAATAATGTTCCTGTTTCTGCCTGTGCCGTGTCACCCCTAACAGGCTTAAAGCTGTATACATTTTTCGGTTCGTTTTTATTATATTCCCTTTCGACTATATAATCTTTTCCGCCGTTAGGGTCATATGTAACTGTGGGACTCTTGAGGAATACAAAGTGCAGATCTGTAGCTGAGGAAACATTTTCCAGATAATAGGTGTAAATGATATCTCCATTGTCATTGGTGGATTTTAACCATTTACCTGCCTTTTCTTCTTCTGTCAGACTGCCCGTGTCTTCAATTTCGTTACCTGCTAATTTCAAAAATTCGGTTACAGGATTTCCGTTTTCGTCCTGCTTTGTGTAATACACACCGACAAACTCACAGCCGTCATCGGCGTCAGCTTTACTTACGATAGCCTGAATTTTCAGCGGTTCACCGTCTTTAACATAGGTTGCAAGCTTATTGTCAATTGAAACCTCATGACCGCCTGAACTTCCCGCACCGCTGGTTGCTCCGTCACTTCCGCCGACAACCGCACTGCCGTGGGTGGTGGTACTGCCCGACAGCGGGTGATAAATCTGGAAATTTATACTATCAAGGAAGTTGCCGTAGGTTTTAGCTTTTTCCGGAGTTGTTGATGATTGATAATATCCCACCGATACAAAGCCGAATACTGTTTCAGTCTGACCCGCAGGAACGGTATAGAGATAGTACTTGCTCAAATCGATTGATTTATTTCCGCTTGTGCCAGGGTTGCTGTCGGCAGAACCCTCTGCATTAGCGCCGTAACTATTCCACGGATTCGTTCCGCTCGTTGCCTTCGAGGAAGCCATTATCCAGATGTGCCATTCCTCGGTATAAATAGTACTGGGCGTAAGGCTAAAGGCATTATTTCCTGCATTATCTGCAAAAGTACCTTTTTCGGCAAATTTTTTACTGTAAACGGTAAGCTGTTCTCCCAAGCCGGCAGAGGTTTTAAAAGACGTCATTCCCTGATCAATCAGCCAGTCGATCATCTGCATGAACTGGTCACGCCCTGCTTTGCTGGGCTTTGACGGATCAACGCTCTGTTTAGGACCGATAACCAGCGCCATTGTGTCAGTGCCGTTTCTTGCGCCGTGGTCAAGGCCCCACTCGTAGACACTGGACGGTGTGGTTTTAACATTCTGATAAAGTGTACTTTCTTCATCGGCGTTAAGCTCTGCGGCGTAAGTACCGTCAGTAGGCTCTAAAGTTACATTTTGTAAATATGTTCCTGTATTTTTTCTTAACAGCTCAATTTTTCCCTGAAAAGCTGTTGTATTCCAGTAAGGAACATCTTTTTGGTCAGGCTGTTTATAGTTGGGTGAAGTCCAGGTCTGCTCATCTTCAAAGCTGCCGTTTTGCAGCCTGCGGTCAACGTTTTCCGTAT
>JBJERG010000023.1:0-2169 GCA_051882155.1 Ruminococcus sp. | reverse complement strand
TGTCAGCTTGAAAAAGCAGAAGAATTTTTAAACAGGGTCATATCTGACGCTATGGAATCCAAAGACTATCATAATGCAATAACTCTTTATAATGAACAGATAGGTTACTACAGAGATTGCGGAATGTTTGAAAAAGCACTTTTATCATGTGAAAAAGTCAGTGAGCTGATATACGAATGTAATCTTGAAAACACTCCGGAACACGCCACAACGCTTCTGAATATCGCAAATGCTTACAGAGCTGCAGGAAAATATGATAAATCCTTTGAAGCATATAACATGGTAAAGAGAATATATGATTCAAATGAAAATACTGATAAAATGCTCTATTCAAGTTATTACAACAACATCAGCCTTCTTTATCAGGAAACGCAGGACTGGACAAAAGCCTGTGAATGTCAGAAAAAGGCTCTTGAAATCGTAACTGAGGAAAAAGATCTGCAAAAAATTGCAATATCCAAAACTAATCTCGCAATATCTCTTATCAGACTTGAAAAAACAGAAGAAGCTCAGAAATTGCTTTCGGAAGCACTTGATTATTTTTATGGTCTTACACCCTCTGATTTTCATTTCAGCGCTGCACTTTCTGCAATGGGAGATATTTTATACTACAAAGGAAAATACTCAGAAGCCATTGATTTTTATGAAATGGCACGTTCCGAAACGGAACTCCATATGGGCAAAAATAATTTTTATGATATCATTTCGGATAATATCAAAACAGCTAAACTTAAAATAGATTATAATGAAAACATTACCGGAATAGAGCTGTGCAAAAAGTATTATGAAGCCTTTGGCAGTCCAATGATCCATCGGAATTTTGCTGAATATGAAGACAAAATAACTTGCGGAATGGTCGGAGAAGGTTCTGACTGCTTCGGCTTTGATGATGAATACTCGAAGGATCACGATTACGGTCCTGCATTTTGTATATGGATAGATGATGATATTTATGATACAGTAGGTCCGCAGCTTGAACGGGCATACAATCTGCTGCCAAAATGCTTTATGGAAATAAAGCGAATTGATAGTTTTCAGAGCAGTAAACGGACTGGTGTTTTCAGAACAAGTGAGTTTTATGCTTCTCTTCTTGGCACATCAAAAATTCCTCAAACAGATAGTGAATGGCTATCCATTCCGATAGAGAAACTTGCAGTATGTACAAACGGAAGTATATTTACAAATGCTGAGAATCAATTTACCGAAATAAGGAATCATCTTATTAATGATTTTCCGGAAACAGTAAGGCTCAGACATCTGGCACAACAAACTGCTCTCATGGCACAAAGCGGACAGTATAATTTCAATAGAATGATGAAACGTGGGTGTATTGTAACATCGGAAATTTGCTTTTCTGAATTTGTACTTGCATCTCTGAGATGCTGTCATCTGCTTGAAGGAAGATATTACCCTTACTATAAATGGCTTTTCAAAAGCACTCAGAATGAAACAATTAAAAAAATACTATGCGAGAACGGTAAAAAAGAGAATATTATAAATGAAGTATGCAGAACAATTTCTGATATTATTAAATCTGAATACGATATAAGCTCTCAAAGCGATTATCTCGATGTTCTTGCACATAAATTATCTGATAAAGCTGATGAAATATTTAAGAGAGAAAAACTCGCAATGCAAATTGCAAAAATGGAATTCGAGGCGTTTGACGAAGTACAGAACGAAGGCGGAAGAGCCAACTGTCAGGATGACTGGGAAACATTTTCAATAATGAGGCGAAGTCAGTATCTGACATGGAATGTTCAGATGCTTGAACTGTACATCAGCGATTTTGAAAAGGCACGTTTAAATGGACGAAATCTTATAACCGAAAAATATGCAAGAATGATGAAATCAACTGCACCTGCAAAATATGCAGAGCTGGAATCCAAACTGCCAGCTCTCGAAACGGATTCAGTAAAAATATGTAATGCAATATGTGAAATTCAGGTAGGCTGGATGGAAGCATTTTCAAGTGAATATCCAAAGCTTTCTGCTAATGCAAGAGCTGTTCACAGCTATGAAGATACTGAATTTTCAACATCCTATGAAACATACCTTCGTGGTGAACTTCTTACCTATTCAAGAAATATGCTCAGTATGTACGCACAATTTGTGGTTGAACTTGCCCGAAAAGGAAAAAACCTTGCATATTTAATAATGGAAAATACT
>JBJERG010000022.1:0-10423 GCA_051882155.1 Ruminococcus sp. | reverse complement strand
ATTATCATGCTTTGCGATACGTGATATCATATCATACTTTGAAAGAAAGTCGAAGAAATCCGTTGCACCCACAAGTGCTGAGGCAAGGCTGTCGTTTCCGCTTATGTACATTGCACGAACACGCTTTTTAAACTGTTCAAGATCCACCTCGATCTCAGCGTTCATCTCGTTTATCTGAACCTCAGTGTCGGATATTTCCTTCTGAGTATCCCTGATCTCGTTCTCAATGCGTGTCAGCTGCTCATCAACTATTGTGATGTTTTCTTCCTGAAGCTCTATTTTTTCAGTAAGGGTATTCTGATAATCCTCAGCTTCTGTCTGATCCTTGCCGATTTCGTCAAGCTTTTTCTGCATTTCAGCGATTTTTGCATCGTTTGCATTTTTTTGCGATTCAAGCTCAGATGAAGCCCATGCCCATACAGGCGGTTCATTCCAGATATCCTTGCAGTATACGCTTCCTGCCAGGATCGTTAAACTCAGGGCTGCACTGACGCCTCGTATTAAACCTTTTTTCTGCATATTTTTCCGCTTTAGTGCGGAACGCCTCCTTTCAGACATTCAAATGCTTACGGGTAGAAAATACCGTTCCCAATGCCCCAAAGAAAGTACCTGCCGTAAGGTAAGAAGCAATTACCGGAATGGCTACATCCTCAAACTGTACAATACTTGTCATGCCGAAAATTGCTATAACATTTGTTCCCCGTGTAAGCAGATCGATGAGGGCGTCATAGCCGAACCATGTTACTGCAAGAGCTGCACAGCCGGCAAAAAAGCCAATTATCATGCCTTCCACGAAAAACGGTATACGTATAAATGAATTTGTTGCGCCTACGTATTTCATGATCTGAATTTCCGCACGGCGGGCAAATACACTTGCCTTTGTCGTATTTGCGATAATTACAATTGAAATAATTATAAGGGCAGTAATGATAACTCCGCATATCATGGTAAGGATCTGTCTCAGTTCTTTAAGGATATTTACAAAATCCATGGGCGCCCTTACTGATTCTATATGCTCAAGTGCATTTATCTGTACAAGAGTATCATCGATTTTTGATATATCCGATACACGAACACGGTAAGCGTCGATAAGAGGATTGTCCTCTCCCAGAGAGTCAAACACCATTTCATAATCGGACATATTATTTTTCATATCCTCAAAGGCTTCTTCCTTTGAGTAAAAATTTGCCTCAGCAATATTGTCCATACGGATAAGTTCTCCGTATATCTCACTGATTTCCATATCAGTGGTATCTTCCTGAAGGTAAATCACAACCTCATTTTTATTTTCGACACCGCCGATCATTGAGGAAATATTTATGGAAACAAGAACAGAAAGTCCCACCAGAAGCAGCGATATCAGCAGTACGCAAAAGGACGCAAACGCCATCATCCTGTTTTTCCATATGTTTTCTATTCCCTTGCCCAGCAGGTATCTTACACCACTAGCTCTCATTTATCAAATTGCCTCCAACGATTTCATCAAAGACTACTTCGCCCTGATTGATATTGATAATTCGACCGCCGAAATGGCGCACAAGACTATGCTCATGGGTTACCATAAGGATAGTTGTGCCTATTTCATTGATGCTCTGAAGCAGCTCAAGTATTTCATATGACATTTCCGGGTCAATGTTTCCGGTAGGCTCGTCCGCTATGATAAGCTGCGGATCGTTTACAAGAGCTCTTGCTATTGCCACACGCTGCATTTCGCCGCCGGAAAGCTCATCAGGATAGCTTTTTGCCTTGTCCGAAAGTCCCACCAGGTTTATTACATAGGGAACTCTCTTCTTTATATATTTCGGCGGAGCGTCAACTACACGCAGCACGAATGCAACGTTCTCATACACAGTCATTGAGGGTATAAGACGGAAGTCCTGAAATACGAATCCGATGGTTCTGCGAAGCGCAGGGATACGGCGGCGTCTGAGCTTGTTCAGATTATAGCCGTTTACGTAAATTGAGCCGCTGCTTGGGTCTATTTCCTTCAGTATAAGTTTAATCATGGTGCTTTTGCCGGCGCCGGAAGGGCCTACTACAAAGGCAAAGTCACCATCATTTATTTTCAAATTGACATGATGCAGCGCATCTACACCTCCGGAGTAGATTACGGACACATCTCTCATTTCTATCATGGTTTTCCACAATTCCTTTCACAGGGCAGATTTCTGCCATACCTGTTTATCAGAACTTTTTTATCAGAACTTTGCAGGATTTGCTGACAGATAACGCTTGACCATAAGTGCGATCTTGAATATGATCGCATGGTCAAATTCACGCAGATCCAGACCTGTAAGCTTCTTTATCTTTTCAAGACGGTATACCAGTGTGTTACGGTGTACGAACAGCTTACGTGATGTTTCTGATACATTCAGGTTATTCTCAAAGAACTTCTGAATGGTAAACAGTGTTTCATGGTCAAGGGACTCAATGCTTCCTCTCTTGAAGACTTCCTTCAGGAATATCTCGCAGAGTGTTGTAGGAAGATTGTAAATAAGACGTGCAATACCCAGATTGTCATAGCTCATAATCGTTTCGTTGGTATCGAATACCTTTCCTACCTCGATTGCCATCTGAGCTTCCTTGAATGAACGTGACAGCTCCTTCACATTGTTTACAATAGTACCAATACCAACGTTTACACGGGTATAGAACTCACTGCTCAGCGTATCGGCAATAGAACGGGCAAGCTTTTCAAGATCCTTTGTTTCAACACTGCCCTTGATCTCCTTTACAAGAACAATATCAGATTCGGAAATTGTAAATACAAAGTCCTTGTTCTTGTCCGGAAACAGATTCTGGATAACATCATATGCTGAAACCTCGTTGGCAGATACTATACGGATAAGCAGTACCACACGGTTTACCTCTGCACTGAAGTGAAGCTCACGGGCTTTGATAACAATATCGCCGGGCAGAACGTTATCCAGCACGACATTCTTGATGAAATTATTGCGGTCGTACTTTTCATCATAATACTGCTTGATATTATAAAGAGATATAGCCAGAATATTTGCATACTTGGCTGCTGTTTCGTCAGTACCTTCCACAAATACAGCATACTCCGGCTTTGTATGAGAGCCGAAGGGCTTATAGGTATATCCGTCACGGATAAAAATATCATGAACGTCGCTCAGGTCAAGAGATACAAATTCATTTGTAGTACCGATCTTGGTAAGATCACTGCATGCAATAATTGTAGCAGCATCATCTACTACGCCCACTGTAGCGTCGATTGTATCCCGCATCTGATGAACAAGTCCCTGAAATAATCTGTTTGACATGAAAAACATCCTTTCACTTTGTTGTCGTTTTCTTTGGTGACGCTGCGTTTCTGCCGCATACACCTTTAAATGCTGCTTAATAACTTATTACAAATTGTAACACATTAAACGGCGTAATATATGGATTTTTTGTTAAATTTCGAGAGAATTAACAATTATTTATGATTTTTTCCTGTTTCTTCCGTTGGAAACAGACTAAAAAATGCAGTTTCTTCTTTTCTGTCACATTTTTTCCGGACAGTCTATCTTCAGAATGGTCAGTACATTCCGCAGGGTCTGTCTTGCGGCACTGCAGAGAAGAAGTCTTGCCTGCATAAGCTCAGGAGTTTCTGCACGCTTTACGCTGCAGGCGTCATAAAACTTATGAAAAAGAGTGGCAAGCTCGGAAGCATATTTTGTAATTTTGGAAGGATCATATGTTCTTGCCGCTGCGTCGATCTCTGAGGGAAGTGCTGCTATATGGCGTATAAGCTCGATTTCCTGGGGCTTGTCAAGAAGATCAAGCAGACTCATGTCCGCTTCCTTCACAGATACACCTTCTTCCTCAAGATTTCTGAGTATACTGCATATTCTTGCATGAGCATACTGAACGTAGTATACCGGGTTCTGGGATGATTTTTCAACAGCCAGGTCAAGGTCAAATTCAAAGTGAGAATTTGCTTCTCTTGTATTGAAGAAGAATCTTGCTGCGTCAATCGGTATTTCATCAAGGAGGGTTACCAGGGTGATCGCCTTGCCGCTTCTCTTGGAAAGCTTTACAACCTCTCCGTCACGCATGAGCATTACCATCTGCATAAGAACCACATCAAGCTTTGAAGCGTCAACTCCCAGTGCGGTGAGCGCAGCTTTAAGTCTTGGAACATATCCGTGATGATCCGCACCCAGAATGTCAATTGCCTTGTCATAGCCTCGTGTAACAAGCTTGTCATAATGATAAGCAATATCCGGTACTATATAAGTAGGAATGCCATTTGCACGAACCAGAACGAAATCCTTGTCTGCTCCGAATTCCGTAGCTCTGAACCATACTGCGCCTTCCTGCTCATAGGTATATCCTCTTTCGGTAAGCTGATCCACAACATTTTTAACGCTGCCGTTTTTATGGAGGGTGCTTTCACTGAACCAGTTATCGTAAACGATACGGTATTTTTTAAGGTCACGTTCAAGCCCTGCCACATTTTTCGGAAGGGCAAATGAAACAAGTGCATCTCTTCTTTCCTTTGAATCAGCCTTTACATATTTATCGCCGTACTCCGCAATGAAATTTTCTGCGTGTTCGGTAATGTCTGCGCCGTGATATGCGTCCTCCGGCATTTCCACTGACGGGTCAAAGTGCTGGAGATAACGGACTTCAAGAGAGGTTGCAAATTTCTCTATCTGATTGCCGGCGTCGTTTATATAGAATTCTCTCTGGGTATCATAGCCTGCCCAGCTCAGAATTTCCGCAAGGCTATCGCCAAGTGCGCCGCCTCTTGCATTTCCCACGTGCATAGGGCCTGTGGGATTTGCTGAAACGAATTCAACCAGCGCACGTTTGCCGGCGCCTGTGTCTGTTCTGCCGTAGTTTTCCTTCTCTTCAAGGACGTTTTCAATAACGCCGGAAAACCAGCTTTTTCTGAGAAACAGATTTATAAATCCCGGACCTGCTATTTCCGCACGTTCAAAGGAACTTCCCTCAAGCATCAGCGACTCACAGATGAGAGCCGCAATATTCCTCGGGGGCATGCGGAATGCCTTTGCACTCGCCATTGCAAGGTTTGTTGCAAAGTCACCGTGGGACTTATCTGCCGGAATTTCAATTTTAAATGCAGGCATCGGTTCAGCCGGTACCTTACCCTCTGCAACAAGACGTCCGACAGCGTCCAGAAGCAGTCCATTAAGCTCATCTGATGCAAGCTTTATACAGTTTGCCATTTTTCAATTCCTCTTTCTTATTACTTATCTGCTGTAATATCCAGATAGATCTCATTATCAGACATATATGCAGAATTAACATCAATAGTATATTTCAAATACAGACTGCCGCCCTTTTCAGACAGGCTGTTTTTAATTTTATGTGTAAAAATTCCCACTGTGATATCGCCATAGGGCGTACTGTAAAGGCAGTAGTGCTTTTTTCCGGTTTCAATCACCAGGTTGGAGTTAGCCGTACCTGTACGTACTATAGATACGATGCTGCTGTCTTCAGCAGTTATAGTTGTGGTTGCGCCTTCGAAGCCTGTGGCATCGGAATCCTCATAGCTGACTATAAATTTTCCGTCACTCTGCTCCATTGTGCCGTCCGTAAGCAGCTCCGTTTCAGAACGTTCGCCCTCTGCTTCAAGCACACTGCGCAGATTCAGCTGAATATGCTGCTTCATTCTGTGCTCCTTTCTCTCAGAAATCACTTCTGAAAACATCGCCTCTGACGTCTTCACGGAGGAAGTTTACCGCATTTTCCTCAAACATCTCTGTGCTGTCGCTGACATAATAAGTATTTTTGCCCTTGTATTCCCTGTCGCTCAGAAGTCCAAGCTCATGAAGCTTACCCTTTGCGAATTTTGCAGCCTCCGCACCGGCAGATATAAGAGCAACATCCTTTCCCATAATATCGCCTATAAGATCAGCTATTACAGGATAATGGGTACAGCCTAAAATCAGAACATCAACATTTTCCTTCTTTACCGGAGTAAGATATTCCTCAGCCACAAGTCTTGTGACAGGATTATTAAAATCCGTATATCCGTTTTCAACAAGGTGAACGAACAGCGGACACGCCTGGGGTATAACCATTACCTCCGGATGTGTGGCTGCAATTGCCTTTATATAACTGCCGCTCTTTATGGTTGCAGGCGTTCCGATAATGCCTATCCTTTTTTTCTTTGTAGCTCTGCAGGCAGCTTCAATGGCTGGTGCAATTACTCCTGTAAAGGGCATATCGTCCGTTACAATGGGAGTATCAAGGGCAACGGAGCTTACAGTTCCGCAGGCGGCTATTATCATTTTTATCTCATGCCGTCTTAAAAATGCCACGTCCTCACCGGCATACCTCAGAATCGTTTCACGGCTTCTGCTTCCATAGGGAATTCTTGCGGTATCGCCGAAGTAAATTATATTTTCATTCGGCATTATCCTGTTAAGCTCCTGCACTGCTGTAAGACCGCCCATGCCCGAATCAAATACTCCTATGGCATAATTCTTTATTTTTTCTTTATCTGTCAAACCGGTCTCCTTTCCGAATATATCACGCATCTGTATGTGCGCCTGTATTCTCCATTGCCTGCTCAATAAGCTTATCTACAAGATAACTCTGCTTCATTCCCAGATTTTCCATAAGCTTTGGATACATACTGATGTTTGTAAAACCGGGCATGGTATTTATCTCGTTAAGAATTATAGCACCGTCATCACTTAAAAAGAAATCCACTCTTGAAAGTCCCTTGCAGCCCATAGCACAGTAAGCTGAAACTGCCGTCTTCCGTATCTCATCGGATACCTTTTCATCAATTCTTGCAGGAATGTACAGCTTGGAAGAGCCGTTTATGTATTTGTCATCATAATCATAGAAATCAGCGGCAGGCTCTATCTCTCCAACGTATGAAGCAAAGGGTGCGTCATAACCGAATACAGCTACCTCCAGCTCTCTTCCCTTGATAAATTCCTCCACAACTACCTTGCTGTCATGGGAAAAGGCTATCTGAACCGCATCCTTCAGCTCCTCAAGATCATTTGCCTTATTTACGCCTATGGACGAACCCGCATTCGCAGGCTTGACAAACATAGGAAAGCCCAGTCTGTCTGCGATTTCATTGCATTTCTCATCAAGATGGCTTATATCCTTCTGAAGTATGCACGCCCATTTTGCAGTGCGTATACCATTATAATCAAGAACAGTATGGGTCATACATTTATCCATGCAGGCTGCACTTCCCAGTGTGTCACAGCCTACATAAGGGAGCCTTGCCATTTCAAGAAGTCCCTGAAGTCTGCCGTCCTCGCCGTTTCTTCCGTGAAGAACAGGAAATACAACATCTACCTTTTTAATGTATACTTCTCCGTTTTCAATTGTTATAATACCCTTGTGGATAGGGTCCGGTGAAATAATTGCAGAGGTGCAGTCAGGATTTCTCTCCCATGCGCCGGAAGCTATTTCGTTTACATCTCCGGGAAAATAAAGCCACCTTCCTTTTTTGGTGATTCCTATGCAGATAACGTCATACTTTTCCCTCGGAATACTGTTTATTACATTGGAAGCAGAAATAAGTGATACGTCATGTTCACTTGAAACGCCGCCGAAAAGTACGGCTACACGAATTTTTGCCATATTTATATCTCTCCTCTCATCTTTTAAGCTGATTCATTTATATGGCTCCGGAGCCATCATAAATACATTACCTATTCTATTTTAACACATTTCACAAAGATGTGCAAGTCTTTTTCCTTGAATACCATTATTTTTTTATAAAAACATCAGGGCAGAAGGGATTTTTTGTAAAAGCTCAAAAAAACTATTGACAAGCGGAAATAAATGTGATATACTAAGTTTACCTCTTCTATGGGGTCTATTTTTATGCCTGTTTGCAGAGCGTTATGCACTGCATAAGGCTTTCCTGTAGCAGGAGGGAGGCAAACGGCCCGAAGGCTTGAATTGCCTGCGGGAGAAGAATAAGATCAGGAGGTGCCGATAATGAGAGTGAAGGTAACTTTGGCTTGTACTGAATGCAAGCGCCGCAATTATGTGACCAAGAAGAACAAGCGTAACAATCCGGAGAGGATTGAAATGAACAAGCACTGCAAGTTCTGCCGGAAGCATACTTTGCACAAAGAAACAAAGTGATGATTGGAGGTTCTGAAACAAATGTCTGACAGCAAGAAAAATGCTGAGCTCTCCAAAAAGGAAGAAAGCAAGGCAAAAAAGACAGACTCCAAGAAGTCCAAAAAGTCCGAAAAGGACGGCAAAAAGAGTATTTTCGCAAGAATTGCTAACTGGTTCAAGGATCTGAAGCGTGAATTCAAGCGTGTATCATGGCCGACCAAAAAGACAGTGTTCAATAATACTGTAGTTGTAATGAGCGTTGTTATTTTAGGCAGCGTTATCATCGGTCTGCTTGACACAGGTTTGATCAATCTTATGGGATACCTTATGAAACTGAGCCAGTGATGCAGGCATTACAGCCGCCAGCCTATTTTATTGACAGGAGGAAAATGTTATGACAGAAGCAGCTAAATGGTATGTCATACACACATATTCAGGCTATGAAAACAAGGTAGCCCAGGATATTGAAAAGGTTGTTGAAAACCGCAAGCTTCACGATCTGATTCTCGAAGTCAGAGTTCCTACTGAACGGGTGACGGAGATAAGCAACGGCAAAACCAAGGAAGTGGAACGCAAGACGTTTCCAAGCTATGTTTTGCTGAAAATGGTCTACACCGACGACTCATGGCATATTGTAAAAAATATCCGTGGCGTTACAGGCTTTGTAGGTCCTGCATCTGAACCGACTCCTCTTTCTGAAAAGGAAGTGGCTGCTCTCGGTGTTGATATCGGTACAAGCATTACAGTAAACTATGCCGTTGGCGACGCAGTTACCATTATCGGCACAGCTATGGACGGCTTCACCGGTATTGTACAGAAAATTGATCTCGACGAAGGAAACGTAGATGTTATGATTTCCATGTTCGGCAGAGAAACTCCGGCTACACTGGCACTTAACCAGGTCGTAAAGCTGGACGATTAAGACGCTAACAATACGGAATTTACGGATTCCGGTGGGAGGGAACCGCAGTCTGCGCTCCCGCCATTTACCACATTATGGAGGTGTGCATCATGGCACAGAAAGTAACTGGATATATTAAGCTTCAGATTCCTGCAGGTAAGGCAACACCTGCTCCGCCTGTTGGTCCTGCACTGGGTCAGCATGGTGTAAACATCATGGCATTCACAAAGGAGTTCAATGAAAGAACAAAGAACGATATCGGCATGATCATTCCGGTTGTAATTACCGTTTATGCTGACCGTTCCTTCACATTCATCACAAAGACTCCCCCCGCTGCTGTTCTTATCAAGAAGGCTTGCGGCATCGAAACTGCATCCGGCGTTCCGAACAAGAACAAGGTTGCTAACATTACCAAGGAACAGGTTCAGAAGATCGCTGAACAGAAAATGCCTGACCTCAACGCAGGTTCTCTCGAAGCTGCAATGAGCATGATCGCAGGTACTGCTCGTTCTATGGGCATTGTTGTTGTTGACTAAAACCGAAAACGAATGCGGAGTGTCAGCACACAGTGCGGCTCTGACTTCTCAAATGGTGGGAGGAACATTCCGCTAACCGGAGATGCGCTTTAAGCACCCGGTATTACCACTGAATCAGGAGGAATATCATGAAACACGGAAAGAAATATGTTGACAGCCTGAAGGCTGTAGATACTTCCAAGCAGTATGCTTCTGAAGAAGCTCTGAACTTGGTTTGCCAGAACGCAAAGGCAAAGTTTGACGAAACTGTTGAGGCTCACATCCGTCTGGGCGTTGACTCAAGACACGCTGACCAGCAGGTTCGTGGCGCAGTTGTTCTGCCCAACGGTACAGGTAAGACTGTTCGTACCTGCGTATTCTGTAAGGAAGACAAGTATGAGGCTGCTAAGGCAGCAGGCGCTGACTATGTCGGCGGTCAGGATCTTGTTGACAAGATCACTAAGGAAAACTGGATGGACTTCGATGTTGTTATCGCATCACCGGACATGATGGGTCTGGTTGGCCGTCTTGGTAAGGTTCTCGGTCCTCGTGGACTTATGCCGAACCCGAAGGCTGGTACTGTTACTCCCGACGTAGCTAAGGCTGTAAACGAAGCTAAGGCTGGTAAGATCGAGTACCGTCTTGACAAGACAAACATCATCCACTGCCCTATCGGCAAGGCATCATTCGGTGCTGAAAAGCTCCTCCAGAACTTCGAAACACTGATGGAAGCTGTTGTTAAGGCTAAGCCGGCTGCAGCTAAGGGTACTTACCTCAAGTCCTGCACCGTTACTTCTACAATGGGCATCGGCGTTAAGGTTTCTACCAACAAGTATGGTGTTTAATTGCTGAATTTAAATTAAATTTTTGCTAATAAGGACAGATCGGATTTTTTTCGGTCTGTCTATTATTTTTTTGTTTGTTTTTT
>JBJERG010000021.1:0-10437 GCA_051882155.1 Ruminococcus sp. | reverse complement strand
GTAGCGTTAATGAATTATAAGCCTTGCTATATGAAGAAAATTGTGATATACTATATTAATCAGACCATGTAAATGAAAGGAAAAAACAATGAAAAAGAGAATAGCAATAATACTTTCAGCCCTTATGCTTTTCGGCTGCTCCGCAAATGAAGCTCCGAAAAATGAAGCAGTGACTGTTACCGATTCACTGGGACGCCAGGTGGAAATTGAAAGCTTTGACAAAACCGCCGTTCTCTCCGGAAGTATTGCGGAAATCTGGCAGCTGGCAGGCGGAGAGCTTTACGGCGTAACAAAGGACGCATGGGAAGGTCATGACCTTAATCTGTCAGAGGAGGTCAAAACCTTTGGCGATGTGAAAAACCCCTCTGTGGAAACGATTATTTCCGAGGGCGTGGAACTTGTCATACTGTCCGGTTCAATTGACGCCCAGACAGAGCTTGCAGATACCTTTGAGAATGCAGGCATACCGGCTGTTTATCTTGACGTGGAAAGCTTTGAGGATTATCTTGACGCTCTGAAAATATGCACAGGCATTACAGGACGTGATGACCTGTATGAGGAAAACGGAGAAAAAATCAAGGGCAACGTTGATGAAATAATATCACGCACAAAAGATAAGGATTCGCCGGATATACTTCTGCTGAGAGCCTACAGTACAGGCGTAAAGGCAAAGGGCAGCGATAATATGACCGGCAAAATGCTTTCTGACCTTGGATGCAAAAATATAGCCGACAGCGAAACCTCTCTGCTGGAGGAGCTGAGCCTTGAGGCGATACTCAGAGCAGATCCTGACTTTGTATTTGTAACAACAATGGGCGAAGACGAGGAAGCGGCAAAGGCACAGTATGAAGAATACCTTGGTTCAAACAAGGCATGGCAGGAATCCTCTGCCGTACAGGCAGGCAATGTATATTTCCTGCCTAAGGATATGTTCCACTACAAGCCCAATAACCGCTGGGATAAGGCGTATGAATATCTGGAAGAAATACTTTATGGCAAAGAGTAATTCCATTGTATTCAAGCTTGCTGTAAGTTTTTTTCTTCTTCTTGCCGCCGTTCTGGCAGGACTTTGCGCAGGCTCACAGTGGCTGTCGCCTTTCAGACTGGTGTCGGATCTTTTCACCGAGGGAACATCTCTTGATGAGCGTATAGTCATTTATGTAAGACTTCCGAGAATTCTTGCGTCCCTTCTTGCAGGTTCGGCTCTTGCGGTGGCAGGTGCAGTGATCCAGGCTGTATTGTCAAATCCTCTTGCGGCTCCGAATATAATCGGTGTAAATTCCGGCGCAGGACTCTTTTCCGTTATCTGTATGGCGTTATTTCCACAGGCAGTCAGGCTCGTTCCTGCTGCCGCCTTTATGGGTGCCCTTATTGCCGTTATGGCGGTATATCTCATTGCCCGGAAAACAGGCGCCTCAAGAATGACCATCGTTCTTACCGGCGTAGGCATATCAAGCCTGTTTAACGCCGCAACAGACGCCATTACCGTAATTTATCCCGACGCTCTTCCTTCGGCAGCGGCATTCAAGGCAGGCGGCGTGTCCGGTGTGAATACAGCTGATCTTTTTCCGGCATGGATATTTATTGCCGCAGGGATAATTCTTGCCCTTATGCTCAGCCATGACCTTGATGTCCTCTCTCTCGGCGAAAAAACTGCTGTAAGTCTTGGACTGAATGCAGACAGAATACGTTTTGCGGCTCTTGCTGCTGCGGCTGTACTTGCAGGAGCTTCTGTAAGCTTTTCGGGACTGATAGGCTTTGTGGGACTTGTGGTGCCTCATATTTCAAGGAAAATAGCAGGCTCTTCCGAAAATACAAAGGTTATTCCGCTGTGTGCAGTAATAGGAGCGTCATTTCTTGTTATATGTGATGTGCTTTCAAGAACCCTGTTTTCGCCCTATGAGCTTCCGCTTGGAATAGTTGTATCCTTTATAGGCGTACCCTTCTTCCTGTGGCTTCTTATTCGTAAAAAGGAGATAAGACATAATGCTTGAACTTAGAAATGTAAGCGGAGGATACGGCAGGAAAATAATTGTGCGCAGTGTAAATGCTTCATTTAAGAAGGGCGAGTTCGTTTCGGTGATCGGTGCAAACGGTTCCGGTAAAAGCACTCTGCTTATGCTTGCCGCAGGGCTTATTCCATGCACAGAAGGAAGTGTACTCATAGACGGAAAGGCTCTCTGCGATTTTGATAATAAAGAGAGGGCACAGCATATTTCCTATATGGAGCAGATGAAGACCCCTTCAGGAATAACTGTGCGAACCTTTGTTTCCCACGGAAGGTTTCCCTATCTTGGCTATCCCAGAAGATATACAGAACATGACAGAGAAAAAATTGATGAGGCAATGGAAATGGCAGGCGTTTCCGATATGCAGGACAGAATGATCAATGAGCTTTCCGGAGGACAGCAGCAGAGGGTGCGTCTTGCTATGATCCTTGCCCAGGATACTGATATAATCCTCCTTGATGAGCCGCTGACATACCTTGATGTGAGATATAAGCTTGAAATGACGGAGCTTATATCCGGTCTTAAAGATTACGGGAAGGCTGTCATTGCAGTAATGCACGACCCGGAGCTTGCCTTCGGCTATTCTGACAAAATAGCTGTCATGAAGGACGGAAGCCTTACAGCCACAGGTTCGCCTATGGATATTGCAAAAAGCGCCGCCCTTGCAGAGGCACTGGGCGTTACTGCTGAATACTGTGATAGCTTTCAGAGGTTCTTTTTCAGGAAAAATTAGTCACCTGTATGGTTTTATATACCATACAGGTGATTTTTATGGTCTTAATGCCAAAAATACGTAAAGCCCCTTGACAGAAATGGAATGACATGGTAAAATAATACCAACCTACCAAGTAGGTAAGTAGCAAGAGGTGAGATAAATGTTGATGATGTTCAAGAAGCTCATAAGAGCGAATTACCGGTTCGGACGATGTTAAAGGCGAATCCGCACATATAAGGCAATGACAGAACCCAATAATAAAAAGAAACTATAACAAAAAATAAAGAGGTTATCGATATGAAAAACTATATTAAAAGATATATACTGGCAGCAGCTTCACTGGCAATAGGACTTACAGCTTTTACAGGCTGCTCAAATGATTCTGAAAGCTCAGCTTCAGAAGGCAAAATCACCCTTACAAATGTATCCTACGATCCCACAAGAGAGCTTTACGAAAGCTATAACCAGGCATTTGCAAAGCACTGGAAGGAAAAGACAGGTCAGGATGTTGAGGTAACTCAGTCCCACGGCGGTTCCGGAAAGCAGGCGCTTGAGGTTGCCAACGGTCTTGAGGCGGACGTTGTAACACTGGCACTGGAATATGATGTAAATGCTGTTCGTGACGCAGGTCTGATAGAAGACGGCTGGGTAAGCGAATTCCCCAATGACAGCGCACCCTATACATCAACAATAGTATTCCTGGTAAGGAAAGGTAATCCCAAGAACATTCATGACTGGGACGATCTTGTAAAGGAAGATGTAGGCGTAATAACACCTAATCCCAAAACCTCCGGCGGCGCAAGATGGAATTACCTTGCAGCCTGGGCATTTGCGGACAAGCTTTACAGCGGCGATGAAGAACAGGTAAAGGATTTTATAGGAAAGCTTTATGAGAATGTTCTCGTCCTTGACTCCGGAGCAAGAGGAGCAACAACCACATTCGTTGAAAATGGACAGGGAGATGTACTTCTTGCATGGGAAAATGAAGCTTATCTTTCCATTAAGGATTATCCCGATGATTATGAGATCATCACGCCCAGCGTCAGCATTCTTGCACAGCCTTCTGTGGCAATTGTAGACAGCGTAGTTGACAGCAGAGGTACAAGAGAAGCTGCAACAGAATATCTGAATTATCTTTATTCAGATGAGGCTCAGCGCATTGCGGGAGATAATTACTACAGACCCTCCAATGAAGAAATTCTGAAGGAATACGCAGATGTATTTGATCTTGACGTTGATCTTATTACAATAAACGATTTCGGCGGATGGGACGAGGCACAGGGAAAGCATTTCGCAGACGGCGGAGTATTTGACCAGATATACGAAGAGAAATAATAATCTGAAAAGCGAGGAGCAGATGCGAAAATGAAAAAGTCAGGCAAAAGAATAATTCCGGGCTTCGGACTGTCAATGGGCGTCACCCTTTCACTTCTGAGCATAATCGTACTTATTCCGATGGGTTCACTGGTGATATATACGGCAAACATGAGCTTTGGAGATATAATAGAAACTATAACAAGAGACAGAGTGCTTGCAAGCTTTAAGGTAAGCTTAATAACCGCATTTGCAGCCTCACTTATAAATGCAGTAATGGGCGTAGTACTTGCATGGGTACTGGTAAGATACGATTTTCCCTTCAAGAGGATACTTGACGGATTAATAGAACTGCCCTTTGCACTGCCCACAGCAGTAGCGGGCATAGCTCTTACATCACTTACATCAGATACAGGATTTATAGGCAGCTTTTTTGCGAAATTCGGTGTAAAGCTTGCATATACACGAATAGGAATCACAATAGCACTTGTTTTTATCGGCATACCCTTTGTGGTAAGAGCAGTGCAGCCGGTGCTGGAAAAGCTTGACAGCTCTTATGAGGAGGCTGCAACAGTTCTTGGTGCAGGCAGAAGCAGAATATTTTTCAAGGTGATATTCCCTGAGATACTGCCGGCAGTATTAACAGGCTTTGGTCTTGCATTCGGAAGGTGCCTTGGCGAATACGGAAGCGTGGTTTTCATAGCAGGAAACAAGCCCTTTGAAACGGAGATAACACCGCTTATAATCATGTCAGAGCTTCAGGAATACGATTATTCCAGTGCAACAGCAATAGCTCTTGTAATGCTTTTGGTATCATTTCTGATACTGCTGACTGTAAACTTCATTCAGATACGTAACTCAAGGATTCTTAAAGGAGGCGGCAAAGTTGCATAAGGAATCAAAGACAGTAAAATGGATACTGATAGGTATCAGTGCATTATTTATATTTTTTATGCTTGTTCTGCCGCTGATAACAGTACTCAGAGAAGCATTCAGGCAGGGCACTGCCGTATATGTCCAGGCGGTAAAAGATGATTACACCATAAAGGCAATTTTGCTTACTCTGGAAGCAACTGTCTTTGCAACGGTTATCAATACATTTTTCGGACTGTTTGCGGCATGGCTTATAACAAAGTTTCACTTTAAAGGAAGAAAGCTTTTAGGTTCGCTTATTGACCTTCCTGTAACGGTATCACCCATCATAGCAGGTCTTATATTCGTGCTGACATTCGGCAGACAAAGTCCGCTTTATCCGCTGCTTGAAGAGCTTGGCATAAAGATTGTTTTTGCAGTTCCCGGAATCGTCCTTGCAACGGTATTTGTAACCTTCCCGTTTGTATCGAGAGAGCTTATACCTGTGCTTGAAGCGGAGGGAACAGATGAAGAGGAAGCGGCAGCACTGATGGGAGCAAAGGGCTTTACGATTTTCAGAAAAATAACCTTTCCTCATATAAAATGGGCATTGCTGTACGGCGTGGTTCTTTGTGCAGCAAGGGCAATGGGAGAATTCGGAGCTGTATCGGTTTTATCCGGACATCTGAGAGGCAAGACCAATACACTTCCGCTTCATGTTGAGATACTTTTTAATGAGTTCAAATATGTTCCTGCATTTGCGGTATCGTCTATCCTTGTAATCATGGCGGTTGTAATACTTATAATCAGAAGCGTAATTGAATACATAGGAAAGGGCGGTAAAAAGAATGTACATTGAACTTAAAAACATAAACAAGAGCTTCGGCAGCTTCAAAGCATCTGACAATGTAAGCTTCGGTATAGAAAAGGGTAAGCTCATAGGACTTTTAGGTCCCAGCGGAAGCGGAAAAACCACCATACTCAGAATGATTGCAGGTCTTGAATCACCGGACAGCGGCGAAATAATCATAGACGGCAAGGTGGTAAATAATATTCCCGCCTCTGAAAGAGGAATCGGCTTTGTATTTCAGAACTATGCACTTTTCAGATATATGACAGTTTATGACAATATCGCCTTCGGCTTAAAGATTCGCAAGGAAAAGAAGTCGGACATAAAGAAAAGGGTACAGGAGCTTGTGGATCTCATAGGTTTAAGAGGACTTGAAAAGAGATACCCCAGTCAGCTTTCAGGCGGACAGCGTCAGAGAGTGGCATTTGCAAGGGCGCTTGCCCCGAATCCTCAGGTACTGCTTCTTGATGAGCCTTTTGCGGCAATTGACGCAAAGGTAAGGCAGGAGCTTCGCAGCTGGCTCAAGGACATGATAACACGTCTGGGTGTAACAAGTATCTTTGTTACCCATGATCAGGACGAGGCAATTGAAGTGGCAGATGAAATAATCATTACAAATAAGGGCAGAATCGAACAGACAGGCACTCCCAAGGAGATATACACAGTTCCGCAGACCTCCTTCACAGCCTCATTCTTCGGTCAGCCTACTATGGTAAAGGATTACAGCATATTCCATACATTTGAAAAGACGGAGAATGCTGACGGTGCAATAATCAGACCGGAATTTGTAAAGATATTCAAGAAAAATGAACCTGTAAAATTCAAAAGCTCTGTATCTGAAGGCGTGATCGAGAGAACCTCCTTTCGTGGCAGCAGCATAGAAGTGGCTGTAAGAGTGGGCGATGTTCTTCTTACTGCAAGAAGAAACGTTTCAGAGGAAAGTGTTTTTCCCGGAGAAAAGGTGTATGTGTTTGTGTATCGTATCCTTGTTACCTCCGGCGGCAGTGTGCGGCTTATTGAGAACAGCGCACTGAAGGAAGAATCCATATTTATCTGATTGAAACTGAGGTGGCAGAATGAAAACAGAAAAGATTCAGACGGATCTGCTGATAATCGGCGGCGGAACAGCCGGCTGCTGGGGCGCAGTCATTGCTTCGGAGAACAGCGATGCAAATATACTTATCTGCGAAAAGGCGGATATAAGGCGCAGCGGCTGTCTTGCGGCAGGAGTAAACGCATTGAATGCCTACATAACGGAGGGAAAAACTCCCGCAGATTATGCAGAATACGCTAAAAATGACGCCTGCGGAATTGCAAGAGATGATCTTCTGCTTACAATGTCTGAAAAACTCAACGAGGTGACAAAGCGGCTTGAAGAGCTTGGTCTTGTGATACTAAAGGATGAACAGGGCAGATATGTAACCAGAGGAAGCCGTAATATAAAGATAAACGGTGAAAATATAAAGCCGCTTCTTGCAAAGGCTGCTCTGTCACAGCCGAATGTGACTGTTCTGAACAGAGTTAATATAACAGATCTTGCGGTGGAAAACGGAAGGGTAAAGGGCGCCTTCGGAATAGGCATAGAAAATGAAACCTTCTATATTATCGAAGCAAAGGCAGTGATAATAGCCTCCGGCGGAGCGTCAGGACTCTATAAGCCCAATAATCCCGGCTTTTCAAGGCATAAGATGTGGTATTCTCCCTTCAATACAGGTGCAGGCTATGCCATGGGAATAAAACATGGTGCAGAGATGACCACCTTTGAGATGAGGTTTATAGCTCTGAGATGCAAGGATACTATTGCACCCACAGGAACTCTTGCACAGGGTGCAGGAGCGAAGCAGATAAATGCTTTGGGTGAGGTTTATGAAACAAAGTACGGCATATCCACCTCAGAAAGAGTTTACGGTACAGTAAAGGAAAATCTTGAAGGAAGAGGACCATGCTTTCTCAGAACAGAGGGAATATCCCGGGAAACAGAGGTATCTCTCATAAAAGCATATCTCAACATGGCACCGTCCCAGACCATAAAGTGGATAGAAAGCGGAAAAAGGCTTTCAGAGCAGAACGTGGAAATTGAAGGCACAGAACCCTATATCGTAGGAGGACATACAGCAAGCGGATACTGGGTGGATACGAACCGTGCCACTACTATAAAAGGTCTTTTTGCGGCAGGAGATGCGGCAGGCGGATGCCCTCAGAAATATGTAACAGGCGCTCTTGCTGAAGGAGAGATCGCAGCAGGTTCCGCAGTGGAATATATAAAGAACAATGAGCATTTATCAATCAGCGAAGAAGAGATAAAATCTCATCTGAATGAAGCAGAAGGCTTTTTAAATGCAAAATCTTCTCTGTTTACGGCAGAACAGCTGGAAGAAGCTATGCAGACTGTTATGGACGCCTATGCCGGCGGAATAAAGACAAACTACAGCTTCAATGAAAAGCAGCTTGATATTGCCGATGAGAGAATAAGAGAGATCGAAAAGCTTTCAGATACCCTTCATGCAGAGGATTTCATAGAGCTTATGCACATTTATGAACTGAGGGAAAGACTGACTGTATGCAGAACAGTTATAGCTCATCTCAGGGCAAGACATGAAACACGCTGGGCAGGTTTTTCAAGGAATCTTGATTATCCTGAGAGAGATGACGCAAACTGGAATATATTCGTCAATTCCATAATGGAAAACGGAGAGATAAAGATAATTTTCCGTGATATGCAGAAGGAGGCGAGGTTGTATGAGCATAGCCATTGATAAAAGCAAATGCACAGGCTGCGGAAGATGCTGCAATATCTGCCCCGGAACGCTTATCAGAAAGGATATTGACGGGAAGGCATACATAAGATATCCGAAGGATTGCTGGGGCTGCACATCATGTATAAAGGAATGTCCTGTTTACGCCATAAGCTTTTTTCTTGGAGCAGATATGGGCGGCAAGGGCAGTAAGGTGCATACAGAGAAAAGGGACGGACTTATTCACTGGATAATAGAGTCAAAGCAGGGAGATACAACGGATATCACCGTAAATCCGAAAGAATCCAACAAATATTAGGAGGGAAATATATGAGCAGTTACTCACATCTTGATGAGCTGGAAGCAGAAGCAATTTACATAATAAGAGAGGTTGCGGCAGAATGCGAAAAGCCTGTAATGCTGTATTCTATCGGCAAGGACAGCTCTGTTATGCTTCATCTTGCAATGAAGGCATTCTATCCGGAAAAGCCGCCCTTTCCGTTTCTTCATGTAAATACTACCTGGAAATTCAGGGAGATGATAGAATTCCGTGATAAAATCGCAGAAAAGCTGGGCATTGAAATGCTGGAATATATTAATGAGGACGGCGTAAAGCAGGGCATAAATCCCTTTGACCACGGCTCGGCTTATACCGATATCATGAAGACTCAGGCACTGAAGCAGGCGCTTGACAAATATGGCTTTACAGCAGCCTTCGGAGGCGGCAGAAGAGATGAGGAAAAATCCCGTGCAAAGGAGAGAATATTTTCCTTCAGAAACGCAGCTCACGCATGGGATCCCAAGAATCAGCGGCCTGAAATGTGGAAGCTCTACAACGCCAAGATAAACAAGGGTGAGAGCATAAGAGTATTTCCCATATCAAACTGGACGGAAAAGGATATCTGGCAGTATATAAAGCGTGAAAAAATTGATATTGTGCCTCTTTACTTTGCCAAGGAACGTCCTGTTGTAGAACGTGACGGCAATCTCATCATGGTGGACGATGAACGTTTCCCGTTGAGAGAGGGCGAGGTTCCGGAGATGAAATCAGTGCGGTTCAGAACTCTTGGCTGCTATCCTCTTACAGGAGGAATAGAATCTCATGCCGATACTCTTGATGAAATAATAAATGAAACACTCAGTTCAGTATCTTCAGAGAGAACCTCAAGAGTTATAGACAATGAAGCGGCAGGAAGCATGGAACGCCGCAAGAGGGAGGGCTATTTTTAATGAAAGGACTGCTTAAATTCATAACCTGCGGAAGTGTGGACGACGGTAAGTCGACTCTTATAGGACATATTTTATATGATTCAAAGCTGCTCTATGCGGATCAGGAAAAGGCTCTGGAGCTTGACAGTAAGGTTGGCAGCAGAAACGGCAAGATAGATTATTCGCTTTTGCTTGACGGACTGATGGCAGAACGTGAGCAGGGCATAACGATAGATGTGGCGTACAGGTATTTTACTACGGACAACCGCAGCTTTATAGTTGCAGATACACCGGGACATGAGGAATATACCAGAAACATGGCGGTAGGAGCTTCCTTTGCGGATCTTGCTGTTATCCTTGTGGATGCGTCCCAGGGCGTTCTTGTGCAGACAAGACGTCATGCCAGAATATGCAGCCTTATGGGTATAAAATATTTTGTATTCGCAGTAAATAAAATGGACCTTGTGGGCTACAGCAAGGAACGCTTTGATGAAATATCCAGGGAAATAAATGAACTTACAGCCGAGCTTTCCCTTGAAAATACAGTCATAATCCCTCTCTCTGCAACAGAGGGCGACAATGTAACAAAGAAATCTGACAATATCAGCTGGTATAACGGTCCTGCATTGCTGGAATATCTGGAAAGTGTAGATATATCCTCAGATGATGAAGAGGGATTTTATCTGCCTGTACAGAGAGTATGCCGTCCGGACCATACATTCCGTGGTTTTCAGGGACAGATCGAATCAGGCA
>JBJERG010000020.1:0-10494 GCA_051882155.1 Ruminococcus sp. | reverse complement strand
TATGACGGAAAAGCTGCAATCAGATTGCGTGCAGAGCCGTAAGGCGTGCTTTGTGCAGTGTTGCCTTAAGCCTTTTTTTCTCTTTCACGGGCTGCCTTGCTGTATACACAGCCACAGAAATCCTGTCTGTAGAGAGCGTATTCCTTTGAAAGCTCAATTGACCTTAGATATCCGCCTTTTTTCTTAAAATCCGACCAGAGCCATGATGCGCCGTATTCCTTGCAGAGTAGGGCGCCCTTTTCATTTATAAACTCTGCGTCCTTATGAGGACTTATGGACAGGGTAGTGGTGACATAATCAGCACCCTCTGCTGCCGCCTGCGCCACTGTTTCCCGAAGTCTTAAGGCTATACATTTTCTGCATCTCTCTCCTCGCTCCGGCTCAAGCTCCAGACCCTTTGAAATTTCAGTAAATCTCTGAGGACAGTATTCACCTTCGATTATTTCCACAGGATTTTCAAGGGGCATTTCTGAAACAAGCCTTCTGACTTCTGACAATCTGTAAAGATATTCCTCTTCCGGCATAATATTCGGATTATAAAAAAACAGCCGGATATGAAAGAACCGGCTGAGAGTCAGCAGCACATAGCTGCTGCAGGGCCCGCAGCAGGCATGAAGGAACAGCACCGGAACCCTGTCCTTCGGCAGTTCCTTAAGAAGCTGTTCCATTTTTACCTGGTAATTTACCTTAGGTTTCCCTTGTGTCATCACTGACCCTCCAGCTCCTTCAGAGCCTTCAGTTCGTCCTGGTTAATCTTTATACGGCTGTCACGAAGCACTGTTACCTCATCACGTGTAGTCTTCACCGGAACATCTGACTTATCTGTCAGAACCTTCAGCACACCTGTAAGAGGATTGGTTTCCACAACCTTTCCCTTTGTGCCGTCTGCCAGGGCAACCACTGCACCTGTTTTAGGCGTTATTTTCAGAAGCTCCTCATAGGTGTTCTGCTCATTTTTAAGACAGCACATAAGTCTGCCGCAGCAGCCTGAGATCTTTGAGGGATTCAGTGAAAGTCCCTGTTCCTTTGCCATTTTAATTGAAACAGGCTGGAAATCCGGAAGATGTGCCTTGCAGCAGAATTCTCTGCCGCATATTCCCAGTCCGCCCAGCATCTTAGCCTTATCACGGACGCCGATCTGTCTGAGTTCAATACGTGTGCGGAAAACAGAGGCAAGATCCTTTACAAGCTCACGGAAATCCACACGGTTTTCAGCTGTGAAATAAAATAACAGCTTGCTGTTGTCAAAGGTGCATTCCACATCCACCAGCTGCATATCAAGACCTCTGTATGCAATCTTTTCCTCGCATACAGCAGCAGCACGTTCCTCTTTTTTACGGTTTGCCGCAACAGTACGGAGATCCTCCTTTGTGGCAATTCTCACTATATTTTTAAGCGGCACCGCAACCTCGGATTTCGGCACCTTTTTATTCGGGATCATAACCTCGCCGCATTCAAGACCTCTTGCGGTTTCAGTGATGACCATATCTCCAGCCTTAGCCTGAACGTCGCCGGGAGCAAAATAATACACCTTGCCGCCGCTTTTGAAGCGAACTCCGATAATTTCAACCATATATCAAAAATCCTTTCTATCTGCCCGTCATAAGCTCTGCACAGAGAGCAGTGAGGGTCAGCTGCAAATTTACATTGGCATTTATGGCAGCGTAAGCATTCAGAATACATTTATGATAATACTGCCCTCGTGACGCTGAAAGCCTTCCTGCAAGCAGCTCTGCGCCCTCAGGGTCACAGCCTATACATTCGCCTTCCTGGTCAAAACGAATTACCATGGCGTCACGAAACACCTTTTCAAGCATTCCTGTAAACTCCGTCACAGCGTTTCTGTCGCTGCCGGCATTATAGAACGTCTTCAGCAGGTCATACTCACGCTTTTCTATTATACAGCGGACAGCTTCTTTTGTCAATGACACAAGCTGTCTTGTCTGTTCATTTTCTATATATTCTATGCATCTGCCAATATTGCCATGGAAGCATGAAACCGCTTCTGCTGCATCATCTTCAGAATATCCTGAAACACTGAGAGCTTCCAGTGCTTCCTCTTCTGTACACCGGGAAACGCCGAATGCCATAAGGCGTGAGAGAACAGTTGGCAGAAGAGCCTGCCGTGACGCAGCTGTAAATATAAAATAGGCAAACGCAGGCGGTTCCTCTATTATTTTCAGAAGAATATTCTGGGCACGGACGTCCATTCTGTCGCAGTCATCGAAAATGTATATTTTCCTTTCACCGCTGTTGGGTGCAATTACAGCGTCTGCACATATATCTCTTACAGTTTCCACCGAAAAACCTCCAAGCTTTCCGCTGTGGGGAACCCATATAACATCAGGATGCACGTTTTTCTGTATAGTTTTGCAGTTCTTGCAGACGCCGCAGGGAGCGTTCTCATTTTCGCACAGCAGAAGCTTTGCGTACCATTTGCTGAGGGTCTTCTTGCCTATGCCCTTTTCTCCGTAAAAAAGAATGCACTGGGCAAGTCTTTCACTCCCAGCCATTTTCAGAAGAGCCCTGCGAAGGCTTTCGTTTCCGTACAGCACCTTATCCCTCCATGTTCCGTATTTGCCTTTATTCAGTATTCCTTTATTATTATACAACATTTTTTCGCCCGGGTCAATAAGGAAATTTGTTCTGCCTTACAGCTCCCGGAACTGAATGAGCCTTTCATTTTCAGTCACACCAAAAATGAAAGGCTCTTATTATATTTATGCTTTTACCGGTTATAGGGCTTGCCGCAGGATGGACAGAATAATGCACTGGGATTTGTTCTTGCAGCACCGCAGTTCTGACAGAATGTCATATTGTCCTGTCTGACATTGCCGTTATATGCCTGTCCCGGCTGATGAACAGTGTATTTCGGCTTTCTGCTTATCATGGCAATAATCACCGCCGCTATTGCTATAAGCACAACAACAGCTGCCGCTATAATGAGAATAAGGATCTGACCGTCAATGCCGCCGCTGTTTCCGGATGAACCGTCCTCAATGTCTGCCATTACAGCTTCGAATTGTGTGGTTTCAGTGGTAGTTTCCGCTGAAGCTGACGTTTCTGTTACAGAAGTAACAGATTCTGTGACAGGCACAGTAACAGTAACAGGAACTGTAACTGTCACCACTGAGGTGACTATCTTTGTTTCAGCCGGTGCAGGGGTTGTCTGAGGTCTTTCATCATAAAAATCTATGTATTTGCTGTCGATCCAGCCGTAATAATCTCCGTCGTCCGTATCCCAGCACTGGTACCACAAAACACCATGGGAACGTGCCATAGTATACGCAGTGATATGCCAGCCGTCCTTTACCTTTCGCTCTGTTTCCTGTGAACCGCCGTAAAGGACATAATCTGAGGTATAGCCGTATACTCCGTTTCCGTCAACCTCTGCCTGGCGTGGATTTATCTCGAAGGATTCTATGACAACCTCTTCAGGCTGATCTGAGCTGTAGATCGTGATATATTTCAGATCTATCCAGCCGTAATAGTCGCCGTCGTCTGTGTCCCAGCATTCAACCCAGTCAACTCCGTGTGAAGGATAATAATTCTTCAGCGTGATGTGCCAGCCTTTTTCAACCTTGTGCTGAACCTCCTGGGAACCGCCGTAGCACACATAATTGGAAGTGTAGCCGTATACTCCGCTGCTGTTTACTTCACCGTATAACGGCATATGACTTGTTATATCGTTTGCAGAAACCTCAATAGATTTAATTATATTAACAGAATTTCCGGCGGGAAATATCAGTCCGAGCATTGCCAGCAGGAAAAATACAAGGCCTGCAAGCATTTTATTCACTTTAGTCATGAAACTCATTCTCCTTAAAATCAGATAAGCAGTCCTATTCCATATGACGCACCATTGAGAACAAGGGAAAAAATAAAAGGATTCCTTTTCCTGATAAGACATTTTCTGTAAATAAGGGCTTCTATGAGCCAGATGACGCTTTCCAGGAAAATTGCCCACACAACAGGGTATAAAATACGGAACGGCAGTATACAATTAAGGAATACTGCCGCCGGATTCGTTGCCATATTAACCAGAAATACAAGCAGAAGGTCATGCAGATTCCGTCCGGGATATATTGCCGCAGCCATACACTCAACTATTTCCGTTGTTATAAGGCAGGGTATCATAGTATAAACTACTATTATCTGAAAAACCGGATGATCAAACAATCCCAATTGCAGCATGATCTGAATTTTTTATCTGATAACTCTTACTCTGATAATGCCCTCGATCTTATGGAGAGCGTCTACCATTGCATCGGAAACATTACCTACAAGGTCAAGCATTGTGTATGCAAAGTCACCTCTGCTTGCGTTTACCATATTCTCAATGTTCAGTCCGCAGCTTGCAGCAGCTGTTGTTACAGCGGCGATCATTGCGGGAACGTTCTTGTGGATAACGCATACCTTTGTGCCGACAGCATTCATCTCAGCATTGGGCAGGTTTACGCTGTTGCGGATATTTCCTGTTTCCAGATAATCTATAAGCTCATCTGCTGCCATAACTGCGCAGTTGTCTTCGCTTTCAGGTGTGGAAGCGCCCAGATGAGGTGTTGCGATAATGCCCTTTGCATTTGCTGTCTTGGCGTTGGGGAAATCTGTGCAGTAGCAGGAAACCTTTCCGGATTCCAGTGCTGCGATCATATCATCGTCATTTACCAGTTCGCCTCTTGCGTAGTTGAGAACTCTTACGCCGTCCTTCATTTTAGCGATAGTTTCAGCGTTGATCATGCCCTCTGTATCCTTGTTGAAAGGAACGTGTATTGTCAGATAATCGCAGGCTGCAAATACCTCGTCATTTGACTTTACAACAGTAACCTGGGGCTTCAGACGAAGTGCTGCGCCTACAGACAGGAAGGGGTCTGTACCAACAACCTTCATGCCCAGGGAAATAGCCGCATTTGCAACCAGCGCACCAATTGCGCCCAGACCGATGATACCCAGCGTCTTGCCCTGTATCTCAGGGCCTACGAACTGAGCCTTGCCCTTTTCAACCTGCTTTGCAACAGATGTTTCGCCCTCTTCAAGGGTGCCTGCCCACTTGATGCCGTCAACGATCTTACGTGAAGACATGAGCAGACCTGTGAGAACAAGCTCCTTAACAGCATTTGCATTTGCGCCGGGTGTATTGAATACACAGATGCCTTCTTCTGCACATCTCTGAACAGGGATATTGTTTACGCCTGCGCCAGCTCTTGCAATTGCAAGGAGATTGTCACCGAACTCCATATCGTGCATAGCGGCGCTTCTTACCATAATAGCGTCAGGATTTTCTGCCTTGTCTGCAACCTTATAGTCTGCACCGAAACGGTCTGTGCCTACTGCTGAAATTTTATTAAGTGTCTGTATAGTAAACATTTATATGCGTCCTTTCCGCTTATGCGTTTTCTTCCTCGAACTTCTTCATAAATGCAACAAGTGCCTCTACGCCTTCGATAGGCATAGCGTTGTAGATAGAAGCTCTCATGCCGCCTACGCTTCTGTGACCCTTGAGGTTCTCAAAGCCTGCTGCCTTTGCTTCCTTGACAAACTTAGCGTCCAGCTCCTTATCACCTGTGATAAAGGGAACATTCATGAGAGAACGGTCCTCAGGACGTACTGTGCCCTTGAACAGCTTGCTCTCATCAAGGAAATTGTAAAGGATAGCAGCCTTCTTCTCATTGTGAGCCTTCATAGCCTCCAGACCGCCCATTTTCTTTATCCACTTGAATACCTTGCCGCAGATATAGATTCCGTAGCAGGGAGGAGTATTGTACATAGAGCCGTTGTCAGCCTGTGTCTTCCACTTCAGCATTGTGGGAGTATTTTCAACAGGAGTTTCCTCCGGAATGAGATCCTCACGAATTATCATGATAACAACGCCTGCCGGACCGATATTCTTCTGAACACCGCCCCAGATCACGCCGTACTTTGTTACATCAACAGGCTCGCTGAGGAAGCATGAAGAAACGTCTGCAACCAGGGGCTTGCCCTTTGTATTCGGGAGAGTCTTGAATTTAGTGCCGTAAATTGTATTGTTCTCGCAGATGTAAACATAATCTGCGTCCTCGGGAATGTCCAGATCAGAGCAGTCCGGTATGTAGGAGAATGTTTCATCCTCGGAAGAGGCAAGCTTTACAGCTTCGCCGTACTTCTGAGCTTCCTGATAAGCCTTCTTTGCCCACTGACCTGTTACAATGTAGCCAGCCTTGCCGTTTTTCATCATATTCATAGGAATAGCCGAAAACTGCTGGGAAGCACCGCCCTGAAGGAACAGTACCTTGTAATTATCGGGAATATTCATCAGATCTCTCAGATCTGCCTCAGCTTCGTCAATGATCTGCTGAAACGCCGGGCTTCTGTGGCTCATTTCCATAACAGACATACCGCAGCCACGGTAATCAAGCATTTCCTCTGCTGCTTCTCTGAGTACTTCCTCCGGCAGAACAGCCGGACCTGCACTGAAATTGTAAACTCTCTTCATGCCATAAACCTCCATATTATCATACAGAAGCATTTCTCTGCTCTGTATGCTTTGTTATATATTTCACAAAGTCTATTATACGCCCTTTTATCCCTATTGTCAAGGGACGCTGCCAAAATTCAGCAGAAATCAGCCCAGAATCCTGTATTCACCGCCGGTTACTGTCATAAGCAGCTCCATTTCAGTGAGAATTTCAAGTTCCGTACCGTCGCAGTCGGCGGTCATTGTGAATTTAACGTCCACTATATCATCACACTGTTTTTTCAGCTCATCAGTAAATCCCTCACCGATAATGCTGTCATATCTTCCCAGATATTCGGTGACAAGCTCAGCACCTTCTTCACCCTCAGATACCATTCCGGACAGCTTCAGATTGGTGATAACCACATCCGTAACGTCATTTCCGCCGTTTGCAGTTACAGCAGCGTCCATAAGGTTCTGGTGCAGCGTTTCAAAAGATGTTTCCATGCCGTAGCCGTAGCTTCCGTCAAGCCATGTATTGTACACATCAAAATAATACGGGTCAAGGGTAGACTTGTAAGACTCGTAATCCTGATTGATAACCGCTGTGAAGTACTTGTTTATTACGTCTGCGCAGTCATTTTCAACATCTGAATCATCATATTCAAGCGGAATGCTTTCCTGAACTGTTGCAGGCTCTGTTTCAGCTTCTGTTTCTTCCTGTTCTGTGTTTTCAGTTTCAGCAGATTCGGATGTGCTGCTGTCAGAGGAAGTTTTTTCTGATGATTCATCTTTATTGCTGCTGCATCCGAAAAGCGGCGCAGCCATTGCCGCAATCATAAAGAAGGGCAGGAGCTTTTTTATCACTGACATATATTACTTCCTTTCCGAATTACAGTGCAGCTGTTGCAAAGCCGTTTTCATTTGCCCAGGTGCTTATCTGTGAGCCTTCCGGACAGGTGATAACCAGCTCTGTCATTATTTCCTTGTCAAGACCCCAGCTTTCATATATAACGCTGGTGCTTGCAATAGTCAGATTTTTAAGGCTTCCGCAGCCGCTGAATGTTTCCTCCATGATCTCTGCAACGCTGGCAGGGACGGTCACATTGTCAAGGGCAGAACAGCCTGCAAATGCCGCACGGCGGATCGTTACGGTAGTTTCGGGTATATTCACGCTTTTCAGACTGCCGCAGTCCATGAATGCGCTTTCACCGATATAGGTTATACCCTCCGGAAGAGTGATTTCCTCCAGATCCCAGTTTGCTTCAAAGGCATGGTCACCGATGGCTGTTACCTTCAGTCCGTCAATTGTATCCGGAACAGTTACCTTTGCTTCACTGCCCTTATATCCGCTGACAGCAATTGTGCCGTCCTCGTTCTTGATATAGAGGTAGTCAGTGTTGGAGGTGTACTCCGCAGTTGTTGTTACAACGCCCATTGTTGCTTCTGTATAGTCTGTTTTGTCAGAATCGCTGCTGCTGCATCCTGCCAGTGAAAAGATCGCAGCTGCTGTAAGAAGTGCAGCCCAGATCTGCTTTTTTGTAAAATTACCCATAGTAAGATCTTCCTTTCTGATTATAATATAAGCTTATTGTTTTTTGCCCCTCTGCTTTGCACGGAGCTGATTGCTGAGGATCTGCTTGCGGATACGCAGTGACTTGGGAGTTACCTCCAGAAGCTCGTCATCTGCTAAAAATTCCAGACAATCCTCAAGGCTTAAGTTTCTCGGCGGAACAAGACGAAGTGCGTCATCGCTTCCGCTGGCTCTTGTGTTTGTAAGGTGCTTTCTCTTGCAGACATTTACCACAAGGTCTTCGGTCTTGGGAGATGCACCAACGATCATGCCTTCATAAACGGGAACGCCTGCACCGATAAACAGGGAACCTCTCTCCTGTGCGTTATAAAGGCCGTAGGTTACAGCCTCGCCTGTTTCAAAGGAAACAAGAGAGCCTGTGTTTCTTCTTGGAATGTCACCCTTGTAAGGCTCATATCCGTGGAATACGCTGTTCATGATTCCTTCGCCCTTTGTATCAGTGAGGAATTCGCTCTTGTAGCCGAAAAGTCCTCTTGAAGGAATGAGGAATGTTATTCTTGTTCTGCCGCCCTGTGGGTGCATATCCTGCATTTCAGCCTTTCTTGTACCCAGCTTTTCCATAACGGAACCAACACATTCCTCGGGAACGTCAATTATGACCTCTTCGATAGGCTCATAGCGTTTGCCGTCAATTTCCTGGTAGAGAACTCTCGGTGTGGAAACTCCCAGCTCATAGCCCTCTCTTCTCATATTCTCAATGAGAATGGACAGGTGCATCTCTCCTCTGCCTGCCACACGGAAGGCGTCTGTGCTGTCGGTTTCCGTTACTCTCAGGGAAACGTCACGGAGAAGCTCACGCATAAGTCTTTCACGAAGCTGTCTTGATGTAACGAACTTGCCCTCTTTTCCTGCAAAGGGACTGTCGTTTACGGAAAATGTCATTTCAACTGTAGGCTCGCTGATCTTTGTAAAGGGCAGCGGCTCGAAGCAGTCGGGAGCACATACAGTATCTCCTATAGATATATTCTCAATACCGCTGATCCATACTATATCGCCTACTGTTGCAGTTTCAGCCGGAACTCTCTGAAGTCCCTGTATCTGAAGAAGGGAAACCACCTTGTTTCTGCGTGTTTCCTCCGGATTATGATAATTTCCTATAACTATCGGCTGATTTACATTGATAGTACCTCTGGAAATTCTGCCTACTGCGATTCTGCCCACGTATTCGTTATAATCAATTGATGAAATGAGCATCTGAAGCGGCTCTTCCGGTTCGCCTTCGGGAGCGTCTATATAATTTATGATAGTGTCAAAAAGCGGCGTCAGATCCTTGCCCTCGCCGAAGGGTTCTGTGCTGGCGGTGCCGGCTCTTCCGGAGCAGTACAGGAAGGGCGTATTTTCAAGCTGTTCCTCGCTGGCGTCAAGATCCATGAGAAGCTCCAGAACCTCGTCGCCGATCTCATCAAGTCTTGCGTCGGCTCTGTCTATCTTGTTTACAACAACGATAATTTTCAGATTCATTTCCAGAGCCTTCTGGAGAACGAATCTTGTCTGGGGCATAGGACCTTCCGCAGCGTCAACCAGCAGCAGTGCGCCATCAACCATGCTGAGAACTCTCTCTACCTCTCCGCCGAAATCAGCGTGTCCCGGTGTGTCAATGATATTTATTTTTATATCTCCGTATTTTACAGAAGTGTTTTTTGCAAGGATCGTAATGCCTCTTTCACGTTCCAGATCTCCGGAATCCATTACTCTGTCGGCAACTGCCTGGTTTTCACGGAAAACGCCGCCCTGTTTCAGCATTTCATCAACAAGTGTTGTTTTGCCATGGTCAACGTGGGCAATAATGGCTACATTTCTCAAATCTTTTCTAATCATACACAAAACCTCTTTCATCCGTAAGCCGCAGTATATAAAAAACAGGTAAAACCAAACGGTCTTACCTGTTTCTGATTGGTGGGGGAGGACGGATTCGAACCATCGAAGCTAGAAGCAACAGATTTACAGTCTGCCCCCTTTGGCCACTCGGGAACTCCCCCGTTTGTTAAGTTGAAATAAAAATAAAATGGAGCTGGTGGACGGACTCGAACCCCCGACCTGCTGATTACAAATCAGCTGCTCTACCAACTGAGCTACACCAGCGTTTCACAACGATATTTATTATATCACAGTTTTTTTCGTTTGTCAAGTGCTTTTTTCAACTTTTTTCAAAAAAATTTTTCGTTCCTTTTTTCAGGAATTTTCCGGAAATGTCACACACGGACGCCGTCCGCCTCATCATACAATGTGGTCGAGACGACAGGATTCGAACCTGCGGCGTCTTGCTCCCAAAGCAAGCACTCTACCAAGCTGAGTTACGTCTCGTTTGGGAACGGCGCTTTACCGCTGCAACTCTGTTATTATATCACATAACTTTTATCTTGTCAAGCATTTTTTTGAATTTTTCCAAAAAAATTTTTTGATACCTGTTTTTTCGCCTTTTTACGGTAAAAAAAGCCGCAGCAAATGCTGCGGCTTTACGGGTTAT
>JBJERG010000019.1:0-2200 GCA_051882155.1 Ruminococcus sp. | reverse complement strand
CCGGACTTAGCAGCCATAACTTCAACAGCGTCCTCATTCAGACCAAGGTTGAGGATTGTGTCCATCATACCCGGCATGGATGCTCTTGCACCTGAACGAACGGATACCAGCAGCGGATTCTCCTTATCGCCGAACTTCTTGCCGGTGATCTCTTCCATCTTGCCAATGTATTCCATAATCTGAGCCTTGATCTCGTCGTTGATCTTGCGGCCGTCCTCATAGTACTGTGTGCAAGCCTCTGTGGAAATTGTGAAGCCCTGCGGTACCGGCAGACCCAGACCTGTCATTTCAGCCAGGTTTGCGCCCTTGCCGCCGAGAAGCTCTCTCATTTTTGCGTTGCCTTCTGTGAACAGATAAACATACTTCTTCATTTCGAGTTATACCTCCAGTTTTTTCGTTTGTAACCGGCTATGACCTCCGTGGTATGTATCAGAGGACAGGGCAAAGGACGCACATATCCCTACCCAAACCAGTCGTACTTTTATTATAACATATCACACCAGAAATTACTATACCTTTTTTCAAAAAAATTTGAGACTATTTTTTTAGCAAGTTGTACAAAAATTACAATTCCGACATTTTTTTCGGAAATAGCTATTGAAAAATCTTTCAAAATTTGCAATAATAGAAGTATATAGCGTTGTTGTGCTGTAATTAAACTGTAATTTAAAGAAATTGCATAAATTTTGCGGTTCAAAAGGCGTCCCTTAAGGGTGCGCTGGCTTGCCGAAGGCAAGACTGAAGGGTTTTATACCTAAAAAAATTTAAAGTTGACTTAAAGATTAAGGGATTAAACCCTCCCACCACCTTCGGTGGTCCGCCCCTCCCTTTCAGGGAGGGCAATATTCCGCCGAATTTTGCTTAAACTTTTTTTAGAAAGGATACATAAATTATGAATCAAGCAGTTATTCTTGCCGGAGGCCATGGCAAACGCATGAAGGCTGATATCCCTAAGCCTATGCTGGAGATACTTGATGTTCCAATGCTGGGCTGGGTTATACGTGCCTGTGAAAATGCGGAGATCTCAAACCTTTGTGTTATTACCGGATATAAGGCTGAGTATATCGAGCATTATCTTAACGGCAAATATGAAACGGCTCTACAGTCAGAGCGTCTGGGCACAGGTCATGCTGTTATGCAGGCTGAGAAATTTCTTTCGAAGGATACTGAGGGAAATACCCTCATTCTCTGCGGTGACGCACCCTTTATGGACGCTGAAACCATCAGCAACGCCCTTGAACTGCATACAGCGCAGAACAATTCCGTAACTGTAATCACAGCTGAGCTTGACAACCCTTATGGCTACGGCAGAATTATCAGAAGCGAAACTGACGGCATTGCAGAGATCGTGGAGGAAAAGGACGCTTCCTCTGCCCAGAAGAGGATAAAGGAAGTAAATTCCGGGGCATACTGGTTCAGAACGGCGGATCTCATTGAGCTGCTGTCAAAGCTCACGCCTCAGAATGCCCAGGGCGAATATTATCTCACGGATACCATAAGCATCGCGTTGTCTGAGGGCAAGAGGGCAGGCGTTTATCTGACTGACAATAAGGATGTTATTCTGGGAGCAAACACAAGAAAGGATCTTCTGATGCTCCGTGAGAATGCAAGGCAGAAGGTTCTGCTGAAGCACATGGAAAACGGAGTTGACTTTGTCTGCACAGACGGAGTTATCATAGGCACTGATGTTGAAATAGAGGCTGCAACGGTGATTCAGCCGGGAACGATTCTTAAGGGAAAGACAAAGATCGGTTCACACTGCAAGATAGGTCCCAACTGTCTTATAGATAATACGGTAATTGGTCAGCACTGCAAACTGAATGCTGTACAGGCTTACGATTCTGTTATCGAGGACAATGTAAAGATAGGTCCCTTTGTACATATACGTCCGGATTCTCATATAAAGAGCGGCGTTAAGATAGGCGATTTTGTTGAGGTGAAGAATTCCGTTGTGGGAGAGCAGACATCTATTGCACATCTCACTTATGTAGGCGACAGTGATGTGGGCAAAAAGGTAAACTTCGGCTGCGGTACTGTAACGGTAAATTATGACGGCATCAGCAAGGAAAGATGCGTTATCGGTGACAGCTGTTTTATCGGCTGCAACACGAATCTCATTGCACCGGTGGAGCTTGGCAAGGGCGTATATACAGCGGCAGGTTCAACCATTACAAAGGACGTTCCGGACTATGCGCTGGCT
>JBJERG010000018.1:0-2201 GCA_051882155.1 Ruminococcus sp. | reverse complement strand
CATGTATTCGGCTGACCATCCCAGATCAGAGATGCAGGAATCAGGAAGCTTTCGCCGTCATCTACAACACCCTTGGACAGATCCGGAACCTCAAACTCTGTCATTTCAGTATCATAGGGCTCATAGTAATCGCTGAATGTCTTTGTAGCATTAGCCTTACCAAGGATAGAGTTATCCAGGAACCAGCCAACCCATCTATCAAGAATTGTTTCAAGGCACTGCTCAAGATCCATACCGCCGATGTTTACATCGCTCTTCGGACCTTCGCCTGTCTTAACGAGGTAATACATTTCAGCCAGACGCTGAACTGCCCATACCTGGTTACCGATCCAGTGGTTTGAACCCGGGTCAGCATATACAGGGTGTTCCAGATATGCCATATCGTGGAATGTTGACTGACCGGAAGGATACTTCTCATAACGGCCGAGCCATGAGTTTGTACAACCGCCGGCAATAGGACCATCCTTGGAGAGGAGCCACATATAGAGTTCCATCTGCATCTGGAGAGATTCCTTATAATCTTCAGTTGCGCCCTGAGCCTTCATGCCTGCATTAAGATCATTATCATAAAGCAGAGCATAAGCTGCCAGCGGGTTCTGATAAAATTCGTGACAGTGTGATGCACCGATCTGCCATGCCCATGTACCATCCAGAGCGCCGCCCCATGAGGTATACCAGTTCATCAGGTAGTGCTTACCCTTAGTAGAGCCATAGCCTGCGTTCTTGTTCTGAGCGCCGATATCTACATAGTACTTATCATACATATTGTTACGGCATTCGTCACCCATCTTACCTGCAAGTGCAGAGATTGACTGATTTCCGCCCCACTTGGAGTTAACCTGCTGATCGCCTACGCCCCAGCGGTTTGCAGCGTATACAGCCTGGATAGCACGGTCTTCTGCGTCAGGAGCATTTGTATATGCAAACTGTGCAGCAACCTGAGATTCTGTATTGAAGAAAGCCTTCATACCATTGCCGCTAACACCAAACTTCAGCTCTTCAACAGATGCATGAGGGATAGTTTCCCAGCAGGACTCCTGCTCACCACGCTGGAAGGTGTTGATCATTGTGAAGTCGCCGCTTACACCCTTCTGCTTGTACTGAGAAGAAGCCTTGGAACCGAAACCATACCAGTCATCAACGTCAGCCAGCCAGTTCATCAGATAAAGACCGCCGTCGTTGCCGTATGCACTTGTAAAGTTAGAGTGAATCGGGTTAACACCCTTTACGCCCTGATCCATATCAGTAGGATAGTATTCAACCTGCTCCCACTCATCTGAGTATGTAGCACTGAGCTCGTTCATTGTCATGATCTTGCCCTGAGCATCCGGAATCAGTGTAGCTTCCATTGTTTTCCAGGCTTTTGCCAGATCGCCTACCTGCTCAGTAGAAGCGTCCTTTGTGCCCTTAACAGTAACTTCACCGTTCTTAGCTTTATTTACAATGTTATCACGCATTGCTGCAACCCATACAAGGTATGACAATGCTTCAGATGTTGTTTCATGACCGTAGTCAGGAGCTTCGATACAGAGCTCTTCTACAGAGTGGTAAGGAACACCCAGACCGCCGCTTACTGTAGATGTGCTTGACATATAGCCATTCTCTACACCGTTAGTAATTACGTCGTCATAGAGTGACATGAAACGTGCTGCATAAGAGTCATCACCGTATGCCTCAGCCTTTGTTCTGCCGCCCAGGTCGGTGGACTTGGTACAGTCACAAGCTGATGCTGCAGATGGCAGCAGTGCTGTGCATGCAGATGCTGCAGCAAGGAATGCAGCAAGAAATGCTTTGCTTTTTTTCATTTGCATTTGAAAAATTCCCCTCTCGTTAATTTTAATTAAGGTTTGATAGAAAATGCCGACTGTCACTTTCGCTATGCCGTATGGTCTGTCCCATGGCTTTTAACCAGCAATGTTTAAGCAACAGCCAAAATCCCGTATACTGTATTTGCTTTTTCACAAAGGTCTCACACAATATACGCACTTTGATATCTAAAATTATATACTACTTCACATTTTTTGTCAACCCAAAACACAAACATATTCCTCAAAAACCCACTTTTTTGTAGTTTTTACCATATTTGCCCTGCACGCTTTGTGCACATTCACCACACAACTTACTATTATACATAAATTTAAGTGAAATTATTTTTTTCTTCTTTTTGCACATACACCTCACATATTCCTCACATCTTTTTG
>JBJERG010000017.1:0-10731 GCA_051882155.1 Ruminococcus sp. | reverse complement strand
TATCGACAACAATGCTGAATAATTAAGGTTATAAAGAATAAAGCCGCTGCGGATAATATCTGCGGCGGTTTTTTTGCATATTGCATAAAATATACAACTTTTTTTAAAATTACTGTTGGTTTTACCTATTGAAAATAGGTTTGATTTGGTGTATAATAAAATTGCAGTGGTATATAAAACTGCAAGGGATATTTTTAAGAAAAAATTTTTTTAGGAGGTATTATTATGAAAAAATTTAAGAAGGTAATGGCGGCTGTAATAAGTACAGTCATAGCAGCAGGAGCAGCAGGGACGCTCAGTGCTGCGGCAATCGAAAATCCGCTTGCGTATCCGGAAGGATATACGGAGTGCATGGTGAACAAAATAAACGGTGATATAATATATATCAATCCGTCAACAGGCAATGCTATTACATATATCGAACCATTATATAATTATTTCATGTATGAACTCAGTGATGATGCTCCTCAGAACACATTTGATACTTATTTTGCTGATATTTATAGTACAGGCTATAATTATGATGGTTTTGCGTATTTTGGCAGGGTAAAGGGTGATGACCCGAGAACACATGAATCTGTTCCGGAGGTATATGACAGGCTGAAAGAGGCTGTCGATACCTTATATAAGGAAGGATTGATAAAGACTGCATATTTTGCCCCAATGACTGCATATATTAACAGCGGCAGCCTTTCAAATTTTATTGGAATTACAGATTCTGAGATAACTGAATCAGAACTCAGAGCTGTAACTGATAAATATGAAAAAGACTGCAATATAAAATTTGGTGAATATCAGATATCAGTACAACTCAGTACTCTGAATACTGAAGAAAAGCTGAAACTCAGAGATGAGATTGATGATCTGTATGAGGGTGATAATGTAGTTATAGGTTATGTGCATACTTTACTTGCTACATATCCGGAAGCATTCATGTTCAATATGCTTGACCCCTACATCTGCGACATAGACGACAGCGGAACAGCTGATGTTTCCGACGCCGCACTGATTCTTTCAGGCTATGCAGACAGCGCCGCAAATATCCAGAAGGCGGCTGAAAATGACAAAATGGACGTAAACGCCGACGGAGCTGTCAATACACAGGACGCATCATATGTCCTTGCCTACTATGCAGAGGCTTCTGCAGGAATGAGGTAAGAATATACAAAAGGAGGTATTATTATGAAAAAATTTAAGAAGGCAACAGCAATTATCACAGGCGCAGTACTGTCATTATCAATGGCAGGAAGTATTCATGCAAGTGCAGTATATCAATGTACGGATGTACTTCAAATTGAAGGTTATGAGCAGTTTGAGGATTATGATGTTTTTAATTATATTGCATGGAACGGATCATCTTATGAGCCTTATCTGGTGTACCGTAATGAGAAGGGAACTGCTCTTTATACTCTGAAAAACCCTCGCTATAATGTTCTGACCATAAAATTAAATGATTCATCAAGCGATAAGGTTAAGGAGATTTTCAGCAGATACAATGATAAGCTGAACTATGATAAAGTGTACACCTCCGGTGAATATGATTACTATTTTAATGATGTTTACGATTCTGACGGAAATGAAGCATTTGACATAAGTTCTGTTCCTGATAAATCAGAAATCGTAAAGCAGCTGGCTGAAGAGCTTTATGAAGCAGGAGTTGTGGACAAAATGAGCTTCAGCAGAGTTTCTGTTGAAAAGAGCCAGGGCGTAATTGATGATGTATCTGAATTTTCTATTGAAAGCGGATATGCTTCTGAAGAGAAGCTTTGCGAACTTGTAGGTGCAGTAAGTGAAGACATAAAAATTTCATCTGTTACAGATGAAAACGGATATGTTTCTTATAAAGCAGAGAATATCAAAACTTTTGATGAATTCATGTCTGCCGTTGAAGCGGTAAAAAAAGAATATCCGGAAGCAGCAATAAAAGCAAACCGTCTGTCTTATTTTAATGAAGATTCTGAAACCATTAAAAAGGAAATAAATATGCTCGACCCATACATCTGCGACATAGACGACAGCGGAACAGCCGATGTTTCCGACGCCGCACTGATCCTTTCAAGCTATGCAGACAGTGCTGCGAATATCCAGAAGGCGGCTGAAAATGACAAAATGGACGTAAACGGCGACGGAGCCGTAAATACACAGGACGCATCATATATCCTTGCCTACTATGCAGAGGCTTCTGCCGGACTGAGATAAAAACATACAAAAAAGGGACTCGCTGTGAGTCCCTTTCAGTTTGCGGAAAAAGTTTGTTTATAGCATTCGGGCGACCGATGGTCGCCCCTACAATGACGTAAAACCGCAGGTTTCTTGTAGGGGCGAGCATTGCTCGCCCGCTATTTATACGGTTTTTCGACAGTCTGAAATTTGTTTAATCTTCAATGCCGTTCTGCATTTTAGCGGCACGGAGAGTATTTTTCATGAGCATTGTAATGGTCATAGGTCCAACGCCGCCGGGTACAGGTGTGATATATCCTGCCTTCGGTTCAACGTTTGCATAATCAACGTCACCGCAGAGCTTGTTGTTTTCATCTCTGTTGATGCCTACGTCAATTACAACTGCACCTTCCTTTACCATGTCAGCTGTGATGAACTTAGGCTTGCCGATTGCAACCACCAGAATATCAGCCTCTCTGCAAACCTCCTTAAGGTTCTTTGTCTTTGAATGGCAGATTGTGACTGTTCCGCTTCTCTGGAGAAGAAGCATTGACATAGGTTTGCCTACGATATTGCTTCTGCCCACTACAACGCAGTTCTTGCCGGCAATCTCGATGCCTGATGCGTCCAGCAGCTCCATAACGCCTGCGGGTGTACAGGGCAGGAAGCTGTAGCTGCCTATCATGATTCTGCCCACATTCATAGGGTGGAATGCGTCCACGTCCTTTGCAGGATCAATGGAGTAGAGAACAGACTGTTCGTCAAGATGATCCGGAAGCGGAAGCTGTACCAGAATGCCGTGAACCTTCGGGTCTTTGTTAAGTACATTGATGAGGTCAAGAAGCTGTTCCTGGGTTGTGTTTTCACCAAGCTTGTATTCAAAGGGATGAAAACCCAGTTCCTCGCAGGCAAGCTGTTTGTTGCGGACATAAACCTGTGAAGCAGGGTCATTGCCCACCAGTATTACAGCAAGTCCGGGATAGATTCCGGATGACTCTATAAGAGCTGCTGTTTCCTTTTTAAGTTCTTCACGTACTGCTGCGGATACTGCTTTTCCGCTGATGATCTGTGCCATGATTATTCCTCCTCGTTTTTGTCAGCTTCAGCTGTTTCATTGTTTGTTATGTTTTCATCAGCTTCTTTTACGGAAGCTGTTTTTTCAGTTTTAGATTTTTTGCTCTTTCTCTCAAGCCTTGCCTCTTCAGCCTTTCGGAGCAGCTCCTTTGATTCCTCTGTTTCACAGTAAAGCTTATAATCTGTACCCATTCTCTTTACCTTTGAGCCGCAGATAATAAGAAGCATAACTGCTGCCACTGTGCATACAATTGCAAGAGCCTGTGAAACACGAATGCTGCCTATAACAAGGCTGTCTGTTCTCAGACCCTCTATGAATGAACGTCCAAGACCGTACCATGCAATGTACATAAGGAAGATCTGTCCGTCAAATTTACGGAATTTACGTGATACTACTGCCAGGAGAATGAATCCTGCCAGACACCAGAGAGATTCATAGAGAAAGCAGGGGTGAACAGGCAGTGCGGGATCAAGCTCTACCTGTAAATTATTGTAGCACTCTGTGCTTGTGTATGATGAGGCTATCCAGCTTTGTATTCTGCCGCCGGTCATGCCGAAAACAGAATCCGTATTGCAGCCGAATGCTTCCTGGTTGAAGAAGTTTCCCCACCTGCCGATGCACTGTCCTATAAGGAAACCCTGTCCTACAAGGTCAAGAAGAGGAAGGAGCTTTACTTTTCGTATTTTTGCAATGATACTGCCTACAAGCAGCGCACCGATTATGCCGCCGTAAATTGCAAGTCCGCCAAGACGCAGATTGAATATACTTGCAATGTTATCCTTGTACTGATCCCATTCAAGGATAACATAATAGAGCCTTGCGCCAACGATACCGCCAACGATGCCGCCTATTACAGCGTCAATGGCACGGTCAGGGTCTATGCCGTATTGCTTCATCTGTGAGAAGCAGTAGATTATAGCCAGAATCATTCCTATGGTAATGAGCAGTCCGTACCACTGCACGTCAAAACCGAATATTGAGAAGGCGGTAGGGTCAGCGTTAAATTTTATGCCCAGTTCAGGAAATGCCACCTGATGATTCCCGAGATTTAAATATTCTTCTGTCATTATGCCTTTTCTCCCTTCATGTCCTCATCTTTGCAGCTGCCGTTCTTCACAACTGACAATGTATACAGCTCCGGGTCAATATCCTCACGGATAAATCTGTTGACATCATCAATGGTCATTGCCGACAGCAGCTCTATTGTGTCAAATGGAACGCCGCCGTTCATGTGGGCGCTCAGCATTATATTAGCCACCGTGCTCACGTCATTTGTATCCATTATCATTCCGCCGTAGGTGGATCTTCTTACTTCCTCGAAAAGCTCCCTGTTAAGACCTGTTTCCTTTGCCTTGTAAATTGCTTCGATTATCCTGTCCTTTACAGTTACCGGCTCGGAGGATTCACCTTCGAAAAGTACTGCATAGTAGCCTTCGCCGTTGAATATCTCACTTGTGAAGACATTGTTTATAAGACCTTCCTCCATAAGTGAACGGTAAAGCTCAGAGGAAGCATTTGAGAGAACCTGCATTGCAATGTAGCCTTCTATCTGAGCCTTTGTGCTGCTGAAGCCTGCTTTCGGGGCGCATTTGAAGCCTATGCAGAATATTGTTGTGCCTACAGGGGCATATTCAACAGTCTTATGAGTAACCACTGTCATGGGTTCCTCAGGGAAAACAGATTCCAGTTCAGGGTCTTCGCAGGGCTTAAGGAGCTTGTCCGCAATTTCCAGAACCTCCTCTGCCTTGCAGTTTCCTGCTATGGAAAGCACCATATTGTGGAGATTGTAGAAGGTGTTGTAGCAGCGGTAAAGGAGCTTGTCTGTTATCTGTGCAATGCTTTCCTCAGTGCCGGCAATGTCTATCTTTACAGGATGCTCATGATACAGACCTCTCAGCATATTGAAGAATACTCTCCAGCCGGGATCGTCGTTGGTCATGCGTATTTCCTGCCCGATAATGCCCAGCTCCTTCTGAACGCTTTCCGGTGTGAAGTAAGGGTTCTGTACAAAGGAAAGGAGAATTTCAAGAGATTCCCTGTAGTGGTCGGAGCAGCTGAAAAGATAGCAGGTCTTGTCGAAGGAGGTATAGGCATTCGCATTTGCCCCTGTTTTTGCGTACAAACTGAAAACGTCGCAGTCCTCGTTTTCGAAGAGCTTATGCTCCAGAAAATGAGCTATTCCCTCGGGAACTGTGCAGTAATCCGACTCTTTACGGGTTTTGAATTTGTTATTTACAGAACCGTATTTTGCTGCAAAAAGGGCATTTGTAGTGGAAAAGCCTTCCATTTCGGAAACGTAAATGGTAAGACCGCTTGAATGGTCTATGCGAATACATTTGTCGCCTGTGACTCTGCTTGTGATGATTGTCTGTGTTGTTTTACTCATTATCAGCAGCCTCCTCTTCCGACGCTTCAAGAATATAAACGGTATCAAGCTTCAGAGAAGATGCCGCTTCCATTATCTGCTCACGTGTAACAGCCTTGTATGCGGCAAGAGCTTCCTCCACGCTTCTGCTTACGCCTCTCACAAGGTCGGTAAAGTACCACCGCACATAAGAAGAGGGTGTATCGCCCAGAGTTTTGATTGAATTATAGGCTGACATACGGGTATTGTCAAGAAGCTCATCGGAAAAATCACCCTCGGCAACAGCCTGGAGCTGTTTTAATATTTCAGCTTTGGCAGTTTCAATATTTGATTTCAGAACGCCGCAGTCAACCACAAGAGTCTGCTTTGTTTCGCTGTAGGAGCTTGAACAATAGTAGCAAAGGCTCAGCTTTTCACGGACATTTGTAAACAGCCTGGAGAATGGAACTCCACCGTAGAGCATATTCATAAGGGTCATGGTCTGAGGATCTTTGCAGTCTGTTTTGAATGCCATTACCATTTTGCACTGGGCAACAGGCAGGGTTTCAGTTACCTCTTCCGGCTCTGGTTTCAGACGGCTTGGGGTTATGAATGAAGGCAGTACAGAGGCGTTTTTTCTGTCTGCTTTAGCAAACATTTCTCTGAACTTATCTGCAAGGGCAGGCTCTTCTTCGGGAGATACAAAGAATATCTCAATAGCCGCTGTGTTTATCATTTTTTTGTATGACTCAAATGTGCTTTCCGGTGTGAGTTCCAGAACGGTTTCTCTTGTGCCATAGACTAAATTTGCAGAAGGCTCGTCCTTGTAGGCAATGTTCAGACATTGCCTTACAGCATATCCACGCTTGTTATTTATCTCCGCTTCAATGGTATCAAGAAGATCCTTTGCCTTTATGGCAAATTCATTTTCGGAAAATCCGTTTTCTGTAACATTCGGGTCAAAAAGGCAGTTTTCCGCAATGTCCAGAAGTTCGCCCAGAATATCCTCATTATCAAGGGCATAGCAATTGCACAGCGCCGAGAATGAAGCGGTGATGATCTGATAGTCACCAAGCTTTGAAACGTCCACAGAAGCAGAGCCGCCGTAAAGACGGTTCATTTTCCTGTTAAGTGCGGCTATGGAAGGATATTTGCGGCAGCTTGTAGTGAGAAGACTTGCCGCCAGTGCGAAGCCTGCGCTTTTTTCTCTGGAAACCGGAAGAATAAAACGCACATTTATTGTATTTGTTTTGAATTTCGGGTCAATTATGGTATTGAAGCCGATTGAATCCGAAATCATTTGTCTTTCATAAAGGGCTGACATGACATGGTCCTTTCTCATTTATTGTATAAATTCAGATATACATATACTATTATAACACATATAAATCAGAATTACCATAGTTTTCAGAAAAATTATTGGAATTGTATTTTGATACACATTAATCAGCCGTTGACATGGCAGAAGAAATATATTATAATATAATGGTAAAAATCTATTTGCAGGCGAGGGATAAAATATGAAAACAATTACTGTTCATGCAAGTTCCAAATACGACATTTTAATAGAAAACGGGATAATTGACCGCTGCGGCGATATTATAAAGAAAAATACAAATGCACAGAAGATAGCTGTTATCACAGACGATACGGTGAATGACCTGTACGGCGAAAGAACGGAGAATTCTCTTAAAGAAGCAGGCTTTGATGTGGTGAAATATGTCTTTCCTCACGGCGAATCTTCAAAGTGTGCGGATACTCTTATAAAAATATATGATTTTCTCTGCGAAAACAGCATAACAAGAACAGACTGCCTTGTGGCACTGGGCGGTGGTGTAGTGGGCGATATTACAGGCTTTGCTGCGGCTACATTTCTGAGAGGAATGGATTTTGCCCAGATACCCACAACCCTTCTTGCACAGGTGGATTCATCTGTAGGCGGAAAAACAGCCATTGATCTGAAGGGCGGAAAAAATCTTGTGGGATCCTTCAAGCAGCCGGTATGCGTGATATGCGACCCGGATGTTCTCAGAACTCTTCCGCCGGAAATATTTTCAGACGGAATGGGTGAGGTAATAAAATACGGCATGATACGTGATGCAGAGCTTTTTGACATTATAGCAGAGCATAACCGTGAAACCGTCTGGAGCGTTCTTGAGGATATTATAGCAAAGTGCATAGGCATAAAGCGTGATGTGGTTGAAGCGGACGAATTTGATACAGGCGAAAGAATGATCCTGAACTTCGGTCATACTCTGGGTCATGCTATAGAAAGCTATTATCATTATGAAACCTACAGCCACGGCAGTGCAGTTGCAGCCGGAATGTGCATGATGGCTGACAGAACCTGCGACAAAGAAACAGCGGAAAGACTCAGAAAATGCGTTCAGGCATATGATCTTCCGGTTTCCGTTCCTGCTGATATAAAGGAGCTTGTGCCTCTCTGCGGCAAGGATAAGAAACGTGCAGGAGGTCAGCTGAGATTCATTGTATGCCGCAATATCGGAAAGGCTGAGATCCATACAATGCAGTTTGATTCTTTTGCTGCATGGATGGGAAAATGAAAAAAACTGTTGAAATCCTAAACGGCTTGTGCTATAATATATAGCAGGAATCAGAATAAATAATCGGGAGGAAGCAATATGTCATCGTTCTGGAATAACCGCATTACTTTTTCAATTTTCGGAGAATCACATGGACCTGCAATAGGTATTGTGATAGACAATCTGCCGCCGGGAGAATATATCGACAAGGATAAGCTGCTGGCGTTTATGGCAAGACGTGCGCCCAAGAAGGACGGCACAACAACACCAAGGGGCGAAAAGGATCTTCCCCAGATCATGTCGGGCGTTCTCAATGAAAGAACTACAGGAGCACCCTTGTGCGCTATGATCCAGAATACCGATACACGTTCGAAGGATTACAGCAATCTGGCACGTCTTCCAAGACCAGGTCATGCAGACTATACAGGCGCAATGCGCTATCAGGGCTTCAATGACGTAAGAGGCGGAGGACATTTTTCCGGAAGACTCACGGCGCCCCTTTGCTTCGCTGGTGCCATCTGCGGTCAGATACTGGAAAGAAGAGGAATTTATACAGGTGCCCATATTGCTTCCATACACGGAATAAAGGACGATATGTTCCATTCCACCAAGGTGACAAAGGCTGATCTGCTGGCAGTACGTGAAAAGGATTTTCCTGTAATAAACGACGAAAAGGGACAGGCTATGCGTGAGGATATACTGAAGGCAAGAGAGGGCTGCGAATCCCTGGGCGGTATAATAGAGTGCGTTTCTGTCAATGTTCCTGCCGGTATCGGTTCACCTATGTTCGAGGGACTGGAAAATTCCATTGCACAGCTTGTCTTCGGAATTCCTGCGGTAAAAGGCATTGAATTCGGCGCAGGCTTCAAGGTTGCGGAAATGGTGGGCAGTCAGGATAACGACAGCTTCTACATTGATGAAAACGGCCATGTTAAAACTAGAACCAATAACCATGGCGGTATACTGGGCGGCATATCCTCCGGAATGCCTATCACACTGAATGTTGCTGTAAAGCCTACAGCTTCTATTGCACAGCCACAGGAAACAGTTGATTTCCGTGCAAAGAAAAACGAGATCCTGAAGGTGAAGGGCAGACATGACCCTTGTATCGTGCCGAGAGCAGTTCCATGCGTGGAAGCTGCGGTAAATATCGCCCTGCTTTCTCATATGATGAATTATCCTCACTTTTAAGATGACAAGACGGAGGTGAGGCTGAATGCAGGAAGAAAATCTGCTTAAAATGTCCGAAATGGCAACGCCGCCTGTTATGGAAACTCATACGGCAAGCATTCTTATATGTTATTTGCTTTATAAGATAGACCGTCCTATTGAAAAGGCGCATCTTTACGACATTGCAGTGAGCAGCAACATTATAAATTATTTCTTTTATCAGGAATCCATTGCCTATCTTGAAAAGAACGGCTCTATTGTAAATACGGAAACAGCCGACGGCAAGCCTGCATATGCTCTTGCAGAGGAAGGAATCCAGTGTGCAAAGCAGCTGAGGGATTATGTCAGCAAGGCTTACCGTGACAAAATGGTGTCATGCGCTCTGAGATATTTTGCAAGACTTAAGCGTGAAAATGAAGTTAAGATTGAATATATCCCTCTGAAGCATGGATATTATGTCCATGTACGCTGCCTTGATGTGCAGGATGATCTCCTTGATATGAAGCTTTATGCTCCGGATCTTACTCAGGCGAAGTATCTGGGTGAACAGATCATGCTGAATCCTGCCGGCTTTTACGGGAAGATACTTGATGCGGCATTTCAGAATGAAGAGGATAAATCGGACTACGATTTATCAGATAACTGAGAATATCTTTAGTATACGCTGTGCCCTCCGGTGCAGCGTATGTTTTTAGAGATGTCTTTTATGTACAAAATGTAAATTATCACGAATTTCCGGTATGTTACGCCGGGTAGGGTATTGCTTGTGACCCTGGGTAATGATGTAAAATAAGGGCACAAGGAGGTGAAAGCTATGTCAAAATACACGACAGGAGAAATCGCAAATCTTTGCGGCGTGTCTGTGAGGACAGTTCAGTATTACGATAAAAGAGGTATACTTGTACCAAGTGAGCTGAGCGAAGGCGGAAGAAGAATATACTCGGAGGATGATCTGAAGCAGATGAAGATCATATGCTTTCTGAGAGAGCTTGATCTGCCTATAAACAGCATATCGGAAATACTGAATGAGGAGAATCATGGAGAGATCATAAGACTTCTTCTGGAAAAGCAGGAGAAGATTCTTGCTGAGGAAATAACCGAGCGGCAGGAAAAGCTGAGATCCCTTGAAGCACTTTCAAGATACGCAGGAAGGACAAAGGATTTTTCCGTCAAATCCATAGGCGACATAGCTTGCAGTATGAATAATAAAAATAAACGTAAAAGGACTATAGGCTTGATTCTTGCAGCGGGCATCATTATGGACATTATAGAGGTTGCAACTATTGTTCTTTGGATAATGAAGGGAATCTGGCTGCCCTTTGCGCTGGGTATGTGCGTTGTTATTCTGATAGGAGCACTGGCAACCTGGTATTATCTGCGCAGTATGGCATATGTATGCCCTCAGTGCCATGAAACCTTTATTCCATCGAAAAAGGCTG
>JBJERG010000016.1:0-10748 GCA_051882155.1 Ruminococcus sp. | reverse complement strand
GTTCTGGGAATTACAGGAACTTCTGCCGGAATGGGTGCAGCCGCTGATGTTTCAGCAGAATCAAAGTATAATTACGGCGAAGCTCTTCAGAAGTCAATGTTCTTCTATGAGGTTCAGCAGTCAGGCGTTCTGCCAGAGTGGAACAGCGTTCAGTGGAGAGCTGATTCAATGGTTGATGAAAGCGGCACTGAAACTGATATTGTTACAGGCGGCTGGTTTGACGCAGGCGACCACTTCAAATTCACTCTCACAAACGCATATTCAGCCTCAATCCTTGCATGGGGCTATCTCCAGTATAAGGACGCAGTGGACAAGGCTGGTCTGGGCGAAGTTTACAGAAACAACATTCAGTGGGGTATTGACTATGTTTCAAGATGCCTTCTTGACAGCGGCGAAATGATCGGTACTATCGGTGACTTCACCGGCGGTTCCACTGACCATAACATCTGGTGCAGTGCGGAAGTTTACCTCAGAAAGCACCACCTCAACAATGACGACTGGGTAAGACCTTACGATACTATTGAAAATGCCTCAGTTGCAGGTCTGGCAGCTGCCTGCCTTGCAGAGGGATATCTGATATTCAAGGAGGATCAGCCGGAAAAGGCTGCTGAATACCTTGACAAAGCAAAGCAGTACTTCGAGCTTGCCGACAAGTGGAGAGATACAAAGGAAGTTGGCGGTATGGGTTCAATGTATCCTACCTCTTCATGGGTTGACGACTGTATGTATGCCGCAAACTGGCTCTATATCGCAACAGGTGACAAGGCTTATCTTGATAAGTGCGAGAGTGACTATATTCCTCAGTTCCCCACAGAAAATCAGTCCTCAGACAGGAAATACACATGGGGCTTGTGCTGGGACGATACCACACAGGCAGCTGCATACCTCTATGCTGTAAATACAGGCAAGCAGGAATGGATCGACCACGTTGCACATCACCTTGACTACTGGATCGACGGTTACGGCGGCAAGAAGGTTGACTATACTCCCGACGGTCTTGCATGGCTCTTTAACTGGGGCTCTGCACGTCACGCAACTACTACAGCATGGCTTGCAAAGCTTTCAAGCGATACTATTTTCAAGGATAATGCTGCACTTGCAAAGAAGTATGACGACTGGGCAAAGAGCCAGCTTGACTACTGCTTCGGTGACAATGACCTGGGCATGAGCTATGTTCTGGGTATGGGCGATCTGCAGCCTACAGCATTCCACCACAGAACAGCTTCCGGTATCCACGACGACCACTGGAATGATCTGGGTCAGACTCCCGATCCCAATGCTTCTGAGGAATGGCAGACTGAGTATGCACATACTCTCTACGGCGCACTGGTAGGCGGTCCGGACAAGTCCGGCAACTATGAGAATGCTGTTGCAAAGTATGAGTATTCAGAAGTTGCAATTGACTATAACGCAGGCTACACAGCAGCACTCTGCGCAATGGTTGACGATTTCGGCGGCGACATTGACCCCAGTTTCCCTCAGAGAGAAACTCCCAAGTGGGCAGAATGGGAAGTTGCAGCAGTTCTCAACGGCAGCGGCAACAGCTATACAGAAATCAAGGCATGGGCTATGAACCACACAGCATGGCCTGCAAGAGTTGCTGAGAATATTTCTTACAGATACTTCTTTGATGTTACAGAGATCTTAGAAAACGGTCTTTCCATTGATGATATCACTGTTAAGAGCAATTCACAGCAGTACCAGGAGGGTCAGCAGGGTTATGCAACTGTTTCCGGACCTTACCAGTATGACGGCAATATCTATTATGCTGAGATAAAGTTCGAGGACGGCAGAGCAATTCAGCCTACAGGACAGAGCGAACACAGAGATGAGGTTCAGTTCAGAATTTCAATTCCGGACGCTGTAAACGGTCAGCCTACAACAGGGGCATGGGATCCTACAAACGACTGGTCATATGAGCCGATTCCCACAGCAGGCGATTCTCTGAAATCCTCAAAGTCACTGAATGACCATATCACAATGTATGTAAACGATAAACTCGTATGGGGTACTGAACCGGACGGCACAACAGCAGTTCCCGGTGCAGACCTTGAAGACGGAGGTCAGGACCCTGTAAACCCTACAACAACAACCACCACGACAACAACCACAACAACAACTACTACAACAACAGCAACAGAAACTACTTCAGTTACCGTATCAACAGAAGATACTTCAAGTACCGAAACCACAGCTACTACAGCTTCTTCGGATACCACGGAAACGACCACAACAACAACCACAACAACAGATACAAGCGGTGGCGGTGATCCTGTTCAGTCCGGTCTTTGCGGTGATGTAAACCTTGACGAAGAGGTTTCAATGATCGACGTTGTATACCTCAATAAATTTAACGCAGGCATCATTGAATTCAATGACCAGCAGAGAGCAAATGCAAACTGCTTCCTTGATGATGTTATCAATTCATCAGATTCACGGGCATTGCTTATGTTTATGGTAAATGCAGTAAGCTCACTGCCTCACAGAGGTAATGTATAAAGAGCAGAAATAAAACCTTGACAAACCGGTACACTTGTGATATAATGTGTAAAAGGCTTTGCCGGCGCACAAGATCGGTGACCTTTTGCAATAATCCCGGTTTTGTTTGTGGATAAAATAACCGAATATTTATAATACGCTGAAGAGAATGCCCTTTCCCGGATTGTGTTCATAAAAGAGATTCTTTGCCATAGGCTGAAAGCAAAGGGTTCACAGGGAAAACGGCGTACCGTTCTCCGAGTCTGCCCAATCAGCAGCGGGTTCTCCCGTTACAGAGATTTAAGAGGTCTGTCATACTGACAGATGAATTAGGGTGGAACCGTGATTTTTTAAGTGAAATCGCCCCTTGTGCGTTACTGTACGCATAAGGGGCTTATTTTTTTATAAATTATAGTAAACGAAAAGTTTTTCGTTTACTATTAGCCGATATGCACGGAGTGACCGTAGGGAACGTATGTGCAAGGCAATATTAATAAAATAAAAAGGAGCGATTAAAATGATAAAACTTACACTGAAAGACGGAAGTATCCGTGAAATCGAAGCAGCTCAGTCCGCTGCGGATATCGTAAAGGGAATCGGAATGGGTCTTTACAAGGCTGCCTGCTGTGTAAAGATCAACGGCGAAACAAAGGATCTGAGAACCGTTATTGATTCCGACTGCGAATTTGAGGTTATGACCTTTGATTCCGAAGAGGGAAAGAAAACATTCTGGCATACAGCTTCCCATATTCTGGCGCAGGCTGTAAAGCGTCTGTATCCCAGCGCCAAGCTTGCCATAGGCCCTGCAATTGACGGCGGTTTCTACTATGACTTTGACCTGGAAAAGCCTTTTTCTCCCGATGAACTCACAAAAATTGAAGCTGAGATGAAGAAGATCGTCAAGGCTAATACAGAGCTTACAGCATTCACACTTTCTCCGGAGGAGGCTCTTGCTAAACTCAAAGAAATGGACGAGCCTTACAAGGTTGAACTCTGTGAGGAGCACGTTTCCAAGGGCGAACCTATTTCATTCTATCAGCAGGATGAATTTATTGACCTCTGCGCAGGTCCTCACCTTATGAGTACAGGTGCGGTAAAGGCATTCAAACTCCTGTCATGTACAGGCGCATACTGGAGAGGTTCCGAGAAGAACAAGATGCTGTCCCGTGTATATGCAACAGCATTCCCCAAGGCTGCACAGCTTGAAGAGGAACTGAAACGCCGTGAGGAGGCTAAACTCCGTGACCACAACAAACTGGGACGTGAACTTGAGCTTTTCACAACTGTTGACTGTATCGGACAGGGTCTGCCTATACTTCTGCCCAAGGGTGCAAGAGTTATCCAGCTGCTCCAGAGATGGATCGAGGACGAGGAGCAGAAGAGAGGTTATCTGCTGACAAAAACTCCTCTTATGGCTAAATCCGACCTTTACAAGATTTCCGGTCACTGGGATCATTATCTTGACGGAATGTTCGTTCTGGGCGACCCCGCAGATGATACAAAGGAATGCTTTGCACTGCGTCCTATGACCTGTCCTTTCCAGTACCAGGTATTTCTGAACCGTCAGCGTTCATACCGTGACCTGCCTATGCGTTTAGGCGAAACTTCAACACTGTTCAGAAACGAGGACAGCGGCGAAATGCACGGTCTTATCAGAGTAAGACAGTTCACTATTTCCGAGGGACATCTGATTCTCCGTCCTGAGCAGCTTGAAGAGGAATTCAAGGGCTGTCTGGAGCTTGCAAAGTATGTTCTCGATACAGTTGGAATGCTGGAGGACTGCACATTCAGATTCTCCCAGTGGGATCCTGCAAACCCCAAGAACAAGTATGAGGGTACAGCAGAACAGTGGGAAGAAGCACAGAGCATTATGGGTAAAATCCTTGACCATCTGGGGGTTGAATATACAATCGGCATTGATGAAGCTGCATTCTACGGTCCGAAGCTGGATATCCAGTACAAGAACGTATTCGGCAAGGAAGATACTATCGTAACAATTCAGATCGATATGCTGCTGGCTGAAAAGTTCGGCATGGAATACGTTGATGTAGACGGTTCCAAGAGAAGACCCTATATCATTCACAGAACATCTCTGGGCTGCTATGAGAGAACCCTTGCATATCTGATTGAAAAGTATGCAGGAGCATTCCCGCTGTGGCTCGCACCGGAACAGGTAAGACTTATTCCCATTGCAGACCGTCATCTTGACTACACATATGAGCTTCTCCACAAGCTTGAAGCAGCAGGTCTGAGAGTTGAAGTTGACAACCGTGCAGAAAAGGTAGGCTACAAGATTCGTCAGGCTGTAATGGAAAAGGTTCCTTATATGATTACTCTCGGTGACAATGAAGTAGCAGAAGGCACTGCCGCAGTAAGAAGCCGCAAGGATGGCGACCTTGGCAGCATGAGCCTTGACGAACTGGTGGCTAAGCTGGTAGAGGAAGTTGAAACAAAGAAGAGATAAGACTCTCTTTTAGCCTCTCCTGAAAGGAGAGGGGGACCACCGTAGGTGGTGGAGAGGTTAAATACCCAGAAATTTAAAGTCAACTGAAATATTAAGGCGCTGAACCCTCCCACCGCCTTCGGCGGTCCGCCCCTCCCTTTCAGGGAGGGCTGATAACGGCTCAGATTCAAGTAAACTGTAATTTAAAGCAATTGCTTAAATTCTGCGGTTTAAAGGCTCTCCTGAAAGGAGATCTGTCAGCGAAGCTGACTGAGAGGTTTTCTTGCCGAAGGCAAGATGAAGGGTTGTACAGCGTAGCTGACTGAAAGTTCACACAAACCTTCTTCGTACAAAGCGGCAGAACAGCAGTGCCGGAAAGCACAGAAAAAACCACAGCACCGAAAAAGGCAGGCATATCTGTCCGAGAATATTGAAAGGCACACGGGAATAATCCCAGACTGCCCATTTCATAATTATATTGTCAAAAACGCCTGTCACCATTTCAAGGGCGGTAATCATCATTGCGCCGGCGAATGCCTTCAGCGTCAGTGTTTCTTTGCCCAGATCTATAACGTAAAGCACTGCGCCGGATATACCGCCTAAAACAGTCATTGTCCAGTGGGTATGCCCACGGAAAATTATTTCGATAAGACTGTAAATAAAGGATCCCGACAGAAAAATAAATCCAAGTTCATATATATGAATACGGCTGTTCATGCAGACCTCCGTGATTTTCTGAAAAGTTTTATCGGTATTATTATTATAAACTTCGCTGCGTTTATGCAGAAATATGAAAGGAAGATGATTATGCGAAAAAGCGGAATTTTAATGCACATATCAAGTCTGCCGGGAGATTACGGTATAGGCAAAATGGGAAAGGAAGCCTATGAATTTGCGGATTTTCTGCAGAAAAGCGGAGTTTCCGTCTGGCAGATACTGCCGATTTCGCCTACAAGCTACGGCGATTCACCATACCAGTCATTTTCCGTACACGCAGGCAATCCCTATTTCATCGATTTTGAAACTCTTGAAAAAGAGGGACTTCTTGAAAAAAGGGAATATGCAGAGGTGAACTGGGGCAGTGACCCTCTTCGTGTGGATTACGAAAAGATATATTATAATGTATTTCCCGTTCTCCGTAAGGCTTATGACCGTTTTGATAAGGATTCAGCTGAATATAAGGCGTTTCTTGAGGAAAAGTCTGACTGGATCTATGATTACGCCCTTTTCATGGCACTTAAAGAAGCCCACGGCGGCGCACCATGGCAGGACTGGGAAAAGGAACTTGCAATGTTCGAGGAAAAGGCTGTGGAAGCCGCAAGAGAAGAATATGCAGATGATATCGGCTTCTACTGCGTAATGCAGTACTGGTTCTACAGCCAGTGGCTGAAACTTAAAGCATACTGCAATGAAAAGGGCATAGAGATTGTGGGAGATATCCCGATCTATGTGGCATACGACAGCGTGGACGTGTGGAAAAATCCCGAACTTTTCTGCCTTGACGAGGAAAAGGTTCCCACAGATGTGGCAGGCTGTCCTCCGGATTTCTTTTCTGCAACAGGTCAGCTCTGGGGCAATCCTCTTTACGACTGGGATTACCACAAAAAAACAGATTACGCATGGTGGATAAAACGTCTTGCCAGTGCGGCGGAGCTTTATGATACAGTGAGAATCGACCATTTCAGAGGATTCGAAAGCTACTATGCTATACCCTACGGCAATCCCACTGCGGAAATCGGTGAATGGCGCAAGGGTCCCAATGCAGACCTCTTTGAAACTGCAAAGAAGGAACTGGGTGAACTTTCCATTATAGCAGAGGACCTTGGCTTTATCACTCCGGAGGTACGGGAAATGCTTGATAAATGCGGCTATCCCGGCATGAAGGTGCTGCAGTTTGCCTTTGACGGCAATTCCTCCTGCGAGGATCTTCCTCACAATTACGCCACAAACCACTGCGTTGTATATACAGGCACTCACGATAACATGACCCTCCGTGGCTGGACGGAATCTCTTTCTCCCAAGTCGGTATCCTTTGCAAAGAGATATCTCCGGGTAAAGGACAGAAAGGACCTGCCGGAGGCTGTTGTTAGAGCCGCATGGAGCAGTACAGGAGAGCTTGCGGTAGCACAGATACAGGACTTTCTGGGAGAAAATGCAGCTTCACGCATGAATACTCCTGCCACAGCTTCCGGAAACTGGCAGTACAGGGTGAAAAAGGGAGCATTCACATCAAAGCTTGCCAGAAAAATTTATGCACTGAATGAGCTGTTCTACCGTCTGCCTTCTGAGGATACGGTAGAGGAAACAGAAACTGAAACGGAAACTGAATAACACAGAAAAAGCTGCTGCAGATTAAACCCTGCAGCAGCTTCTTTTATTTAAATCTTTATATCTTCTCGAAATCGTCTGCACCGTGCTTGCATATGGGACAGATAAAATCTTCGGGCAGTTCATCGCCTTCGTAAACATAACCGCAGACCTTGCAGCGGTAGCCTTTCTTTTCGCCCTCTTTTTTCTCAGGCTTAGGCTTGATATTCGACTGATAGTATGCGTATGATGCGGACGGCACATCTGAAAGAACTTCGCCGTCGGTTACATCAGCCACAAACATTGTATGTGTGCCAAGATCCACTGTATCAATGACCTTTCCGGAAATATAGGCGTTTGTTCCCTTTGTGATATAGGGCATACCATTGGGAGCGTTTTCTGCATAAGGATATCCTGCCAGCTTGTCGGTATCTCTGCCGCTCTGGAATCCGAAATGCTTAAACACAGCGAAATCAGCTTCTTCCGACAGCACGGAAATATTGAATTCCTTTGTGTGCATGAGAACATTGTGGGTAAGATTCTGTTTGTTTACTGTAATAGTTATGCGGTTCGGAGTTGTGGTGACCTGCATTGCCGTGTTGATGATACATCCCTGGCAGCGTTCACCCAGCTTCGTTGTAAGGACGAAGAGTCCGTATGTAAGATTGTACATTGCTTTTTTGTTCATGTTAAAACCTCCCTGTAACTGCTTTTGCAATCGTTATTGTATATATTATACAATATTCCGGCAGGTTTGTCAACTGTCATTCCTTGTTTTTTGAAGCAATAATGCTGCAAACCGCCATAACGGCACCGTAGAGAACGCCTGCTATCACCCAGACTATCCATGTGTTTTTCCAGTCGTTTGTATAGAAGCTCCAGCCAAGGTATACGGCTGTAGTGATAAGCCAGTATGCGGTGCTGACTGCGCTTTTAGCGGCATTGCCTTTTTCGTTGTAATTGCAGATATAGTCCGGGTCAAGAAGGAGCTTCTTCATACCTGCATGGCGGACTCCTGCGGATACGAGCATAAATACACCGGCACCGGCTATTGCCATCATAACAGCCACCATACATACTATCAGGAAGTCGTTTTGAGTAAGGATTCCGGCAAAAAGCATTACAGGCGAAAGTACGCAGAGCATTATGCCTGTGATATTCATTTTAATGTATGAGGGGTAAAAGAGCTTGTACTTTTCCTTTACCATGCCTTCCACGCCGTACTCTGTTTCGAAGGGTTCCTTTTCCATAAATTCAAATGCTGAGGATTCAAAGCCTGTGTAGATAAAAAGACCCACGGCAGCTGCAACTAAAACAAACAACACAGAAAGTCCTGCGAATACTGCGGCGTTTTCAGAAACCGGAGAATTTATGAGTTCTGAAGCGGCGCTCAGCACAATAAGGCATATGGGCGAGAGTATGCACAGGAGAGTGCCAATGGCTATGCGGAGTGAGGCTTTCTTTCTGAGGGAAAGGAAGGTGTTTGCTTCTTCCATGGAAATTTTTCTCACAGGCGGCTGAAGGGCATCATCTGTAAAGTTATCGGTTTCTATTTCATCTTTAAGGAGATAGTCTGTTGTGACGCCGAAAATACTGCTGAGCATAAGGATCCTTTCAAGGTCGGGAAGGGACTGTGCGCTTTCCCATTTGGAAACAGCCTGTCTGGAAACGTTCATTTTCTCTGCCAGTTCCTCCTGGGACCAGCCGTTCTGTTTTCTGTGTTTCATAATTTTGTCTGCTAAAATCATTTAAGTCACCTCGGTAAAATTTTTCGGAAGTATCTCTTCCGCTGAACCCAGTATAGCATTTTTTTCGGCTTACATTCCACCATTTCGGCTTGGAAATTTGTCAACCACTGGTTGCAACTGTGGGTTTCGGTACGGGATTTCGGGAAAAACCCTCCCACCACCTTCGGTGGTCCGCCCCTCCCTTTCAGGGAGGACTTTTTCTTCGCTGAATTTTACTTTAGCCATAATTTAAAACAATTGCTTAAACCTTGCGGTTTAAAAGGCTCTCCTGAAAGGAGAGCTGTCAGCGGAGCTGACTGAGAGGTTTTCTTGCCGAAGGCAAGACTGAAGAGTTAAAACTCAAAAAACGCCGCATAAGACCATTCAGTCCTATGCAGCGTAAATACAACAGGGTAAATCAGTTCTTCATCTCAAAGCTTTCGCCCAGAATGTCCTTGTTTGCGTCAAGGATAGGCTGAATGCACTCTGCAATGAATTCCTCTGTCTGCTGAACGCTTCTGCCTGTGAAGTTCTCCGGCTGAAGAATTGCGTCCAGTTCTTCCTTTGTGATCATAAACATAGGATCAGCAAGGATCATATCGCAAAGGTCATTTTCCAGACCCTCTTCCTTAACGTGCTTACCTGCGATCATGGAATACTCACGGATCTTTTCGTGCAGAGCCTGACGGTCGCCGCCCTTCTTTACAGCGTCCATCATAATATTTTCAGTGGCCATAAAGGGCAGTTCCTTCATAACTCTCTGGCGTATCATCTTAGGATATACCACCAGACCGTCTGTAACGTTCATCATAATATTCAGAATAGCGTCAACTGCAAGGAATGCTTCCGGTACGGAAACTCTCTTGTTTGCAGAGTCATCAAGTGTTCTTTCAAACCACTGTGTACCTGCTGTGAATGCAGGGTTAAGGCTGTCTATCATTACATATCTTGAAAGAGATGTGATTCTCTCGCAACGCATTGGATTACGCTTGTATGCCATAGCAGATGAGCCGATCTGTGTCTTTTCAAAGGGTTCTTCCATTTCCTTGAAGCTCTGGAGTATTCTCATATCGTTGGAGAACTTGCTGCAGGACTGTGCGATCCCGCTGAGTGTCTGGAGAACCTGTGCGTCTATTTTTCTGGAATATGTCTGACCGGATACCGGAACTACATCATCAAAGCCCATTTCAGCGGCAATCTTCTTTTCAAGGAGCTTTACCTTTTCAGTATCGCCCTCGAACAGCTCCATGAATGATGCCTGTGTACCTGTTGTGCCCTTTGAACCGAGAAGTTTGAGGTTTGCGATTCTGTATTCAAGCTCCTCAAAATCCATGAGCAGTTCATTCATCCAGAGAGTAGCTCTCTTGCCCACGGTAGTCAGCTGTGCAGGCTGGAGATGTGTGTATGCAAGGGCAGGCATTGCCTTGTATTCTTCTGCGAATTTTGCAAGATTCGCAAGAACGTTAATCATCTTTCTGCGGACGATCTGCATAGCGTCACGGAGAATGATAATGTCTGTATTGTCGCCTACATAGCATGATGTTGCACCCAGGTGAATGATACCCTTAGCATTCGGGCAAACCTGTCCATAGGCGTAAACGTGGGACATAACGTCATGGCGGCGGCGTTTTTCCTCAGCCTCTGCAACGTCATAGTCGATATTTTCAATATTAGCCTCCAGTTCCTCAACCTGCTGCTGAGTTACCGGCAGACCCAGCTCCATTTCAGCACGAGCAAGTGCCACCCAGAGCTTTCTCCATGTGGTAAATTTCTTATCAGCGGAAAATACATAC
>JBJERG010000015.1:0-2232 GCA_051882155.1 Ruminococcus sp. | reverse complement strand
CATATGCCTTTGTTTCAGTTTTTAGGCGGTGTGAGTGCAGTTAAAACTCCGGTGCCTATGATGAATGTACTGAACGGAGGAGCTCATGCGGGAAATAACCTTGACGTTCAGGAATTTATGATAATGCCTGTAGGAGCGCCTTCATTTTCCTTTGGTCTGAGGTGGTGCAGTGAGGTGTATCATTCACTGAAAAGCATTCTCCGGGAAAATAATCTGAGTACTGCGGTGGGTGATGAGGGCGGCTTTGCTCCTGACCTTAATGGTGACAGAGAGGCTCTTGAATATCTGCTGAAGGCAATTGAAAAGGCAGGCTATAAACCGGGCAGGGATTTTGTACTTGCCCTTGACGCAGCTGCAAGCGAGTGGAAGGGTCAGAAAAGCGGAACATACCGTCTGCCGAAAAGCGGAAGGGAATACAGCGGCGAGGAACTGACTTCCTACTGGGAAAATCTTTGCAGAGAGTATCCGATACGCTCTTTGGAGGACGGAGCAGATGAGGAGGATTTTTCAGCATGGAAAAAACTTACAGACCGCCTTGGAAAGAAAATACAGCTTGTAGGCGATGATCTTTTCGTAACAAATACGGAAAGACTGAAAAAGGGCATTGAAATGGGCTGCGGCAATGCTATTCTCATAAAACCTAATCAGATCGGTACCCTTACTGAAACTGTAAATGCTGTACGTATGGCACATTGTGCAGGGTATCGGGCAGTTGTATCCCACAGATCGGGAGAAACGGAAGATACTACCATTGCGGATATAGCGGTGGGACTTGGCACGGGGCAGATAAAAACAGGAGCGCCTTGCCGTGGTGAACGTACTGCCAAATACAACAGACTTCTTCGTATAGCAGGAAGTCTTGGCAAAAGAGAATTATATCCCGGAAGCAGATGTTTTTCCTGATGGAGGGAGCGTTATGAAAAATATTTTATGTTATATTCTGCTGGCAGTGGGTGCGGGATTTGCAGTGAAATTTATGCTTGACAGAAGGAAATGCCGCACAGCCCATGAACCTGTAAAGCTTTGTCTAAGACCTGTGAAGTGGAAGCTTTCCATTGAGAGATGAATATTGCCCCTCTGTCAGACCAGTTGGCAGAGGGGTTTGTACTTGGTGGACACCGAACAAAGTACCCCTTACGGCACTGCACGTAATCAGCTTGCATCTTACGCACAGTCTTTGTGCGATATTGCTCTTGAAAATTTAACATATATAATATATACTTAAATAAAAAAACAAGAGGGTGCATTTACATGACAGCTTCTCCTGCAAATATTGCAGATGAACTTATAAAAAACGGCGATTTATCTGATGAAAAATTCAGACGGCTCATTGAAAGCGAAGAATGTGATGATATTCTCATCAAGGCGGCAGATAAGGTTCGCAGAAGAGTTTACGGAGATAAAGTATATCTCAGAGGACTGATAGAATTTACAAGCTATTGCAAAAACAACTGCTATTACTGCGGAATACGCAGGGACAACAGAAAGGCACAGCGCTACCGTCTGAGGGAAGAGGATGTACTTCTCTGCTGTAAGGAGGGTTATTCCCTTGGATACAGAACCTTTGTGCTTCAGGGCGGAGAGGATATGTATTACACCGACAAAATGATATGCAGCATAGTATCCTCTATAAAAGGGCAGTACCCGGATTGTGCTGTAACTCTTTCCATAGGTGAACGTTCAGAAGAGAGTTACAGGGCGTATTTCCAGGCAGGCGCAGACAGGTATCTTCTCAGACATGAAACAGCAGATGAAGAGCATTACAGAATGCTCCATCCGGAGGAAATGTCCCTTGTCAACCGCAAAAAATGCCTTTTCACCATTAAAAGTATCGGCTACCAGGTGGGAAGCGGATTTATGGTGGGTTCGCCTTATCAGACTACGGAAAATATAATAAGCGACCTTCGTTTTTTGCAGGAGCTTGACCCGGATATGATCGGCATAGGCACATATATCACCCATAAGGACACGCCTTTTTCGGATAAGGAAAACGGCAGTCTTTCCCTTGCGGTAAGGCTCATTGCGATTTTAAGGATAATGTTTCCTCATGCCCTTATTCCTGCTACCACCGCTTTGGGAACGATTCACCCGGAGGGCAGGGAAATGGCGCTTAGAGCAGGTGCGAATGTTGTGATGCCCAATCTTTCGCCGGTAAAGGTACGTGAGAAGTATTCTCTCTATGACAATAAAATATGCACAGGCGACGAAGCCGCCCAGTGTATCATGTGCCTT
>JBJERG010000014.1:0-2233 GCA_051882155.1 Ruminococcus sp. | reverse complement strand
TATGCCGACAACAATTTCGTTCTAAAGGCAATGAGTGCAGACAACGGTGGAAATATCGCCATTGTTCCCTATTCATCAAAAGATTCAATGATGCTTTTCAAGTTCACCAAAAATCCCGACGGAAGCTATTCTATTATGACCCGTGCTTCCAGGGACGCTCGTTTTGTTGAGGTCAGCAATGCTTCAACATCATCAGGTGCAAATGTTCAGCAGTGGGAGCCAACAGGAAGTCCCTGTCAGAACTGGAACGCATTTACAGAAACAACAACAACAACTACTACTACTACTACAGCTGCAGCCACTTCTACAACCACCACAACGACCTCAACTTCTGCAGCAACAACTTCAGCTTCAGAAAATACAACAACAACAACTCAGACAACTCCTGATTTACCGCTTAAAGGTGATATTGATATGAATGGTTCAGTCAATCTCCTTGATATTATTAAGCTTCAAAAGCATCTGCTGTGTTTAGAAACAGTAACAGATTTTGCAGCTGCTGATGTAAACAGCGACGGAAGAGTAACAATCTTTGACCTCATGATACTAAAAAATATTGTAACAGGAAAATAATTATTTGCTTTCGGTTAAAAAAACAAGCCGTTAGGTATTATCATTTGTGGTGAAGTCAGCCATATTTCTTCTTTATCCTCTGTTTCACAGAATCATGAATAACATTTATCAAGTAAAAACACCCCACCCGGTTGCCCGGTGGGGTGCGCTTTTATTGTTCAATAAGCATACGTTTCATAATACATAAATCAAAAACATTTATAACATCGTCTTTATTCAAATCTCCCGCTTGCCTGTTGTTCAGATCCTCTGCACAGAGTAACCATTTCTGCATTCTCACTGCATCTGCAATATTGAATACACCGTCCGCATTGACATCTCCGTCAACCAAAGTATTTCCGCCTTCTGCCAGGTAAATCTCGTCATACATTGTTTTTGCCCACAGTTCACGCATTGCTGCATATCCGTTTTCGCCCGGGTGAACTCCGTCTGAACTGAGCAAGTCCGGATTTTCACGGAAAAAAGTTTCAAAATCAGGTCCCTTTACAACCTCCGGATAATTCTCATAAATTTTTTCTATCATGGCATTATATGCAGGAACATTATCTCCTACAGCCGGCTCTGTTGCATAGGGTATTTTCGGAACGATCGGGGTTTTGCCTGCTTCAATTATTTTTTCCACCATATATGCAGTGTTTTCATAATACTGCTCAGTAGCTGACGGATTGCCCCAAGCGTCATTTGTTCCATAGGCAATACTTACATACTGTCCCGGAAAATCCGCAAGCCAGCGGTCAATATTTGCCGCTCCGTCTGAACTCCTTATGCCTCCGATTCCGCCGTTTTCCTGAATCGGAAAGTATCTGCTGTCAATCTGATTTACATACTCGGCAAATCCCGTTCCATAACAATTCATCATACCGCAGGCTGTTATAGAATCTCCGTAAAAGATCCAGCTGTCAGAAATACCCTCTGATACATTGTGTATATCCATATTGATTGACGTATATCCGCCTGATTTTCCATCGTTTCCGGTGATATTCATTCTTATCCAGTTATAACCGCTCATATCAACAACATGCTGACGTGAATGCAGAGTGTTGTCCTTTACAGTTTCAATTACCTCCCAGCCGTCTTCCGGGTATGTTCCGCCCTCGGCAGCATTAACTTCAATCGTATACTCTGACGGCATTCCGTTTGAACTTCCGTTTACTACTGTATAGTCAAACTGTCCTGTTGCATTGTACCAGACTGCTATTACTTTTTTACGCTGGTTTTCCGGAACTTCTGAAAGGTCATAGGCAAGGTAATCGGGAGCTGTACCGTTCCAGAAAGAGAAGTAATACTTATCATTTGCAGATGAAGCAGAACCGGTACCGGCAGAAGAATATGCCGGACAGTCACGGCTTATTACAGTGTTAGCGGTAAATTCAGCAGAAGCAGCGGCGCTTACTCCTGATGAGAATACAGTTTTGCCTGAAATCCCCGGAAGTGCATCAGCTTCGGTATAATTTGCAGCAGCTGATACCGACACGCTAAAAGATGTAAATAAAACAGACATCGCAGCAGTAAAAGCAATAATTCGTTTTTTATTCATGTTAACCATCCTAACCTCAAAATATTATTAAAAAATATATACTTTTAATAACATTCTATCATATGCCATAAAATAAGTCAAGGTAAAATCCAAAGATTTTTTCGCTGCCAATGAGAGTAGTTG
>JBJERG010000013.1:0-10884 GCA_051882155.1 Ruminococcus sp. | reverse complement strand
TATGCAGGGAGCAAATCTTTGATTTGCATTTATTATAGCATATATTTCCTCTTTGTTCAAGTGGTAAGAATATAGCATAAATGACTCCAAATTATAGAAAAATGAGGCTGTAAAAACAACTTAAAAAAAATAAAAGGCTGCTGTCTATGAAAAAAGAAGACAATAAATACATAAATCCCCGGACAAAAGACAGGCACTCATAAAGAAGTTTTAATGATTTAAATGAAAGATTGCGTAACCTAAGCGTTACGCAGCCTTTCTATTTTTGTCGTACCTCATACTGTCAGCAACGGCAGAAGATATGGTAACGTCAAAACGGTAGTAAATGTCAATATGCTGTGTGCGATGCCCATTGCTTTTGTCGGGAGCGTGTACGACTATCTTTTCGATAAGTTCGTGCATGATTTCGGGGGTAAGCTCCGTTATATTTTCTTACTTCTGCACCGTCTGAATGAAGGCGGTCACATCAGCAGACTTCTGTTTGGCAGTATCAATGAAGGTAGTAAGCTCTGCTACTTGTAGCTCTGAGGTTCTTCTGTTCGTCCTCATATCCTGCGGACATCATCGCAAAGCGTTCGTCAGAAATTTGCCAGATATATTATCCTCATAGAGCCTTGTGAAAAGTCTGTCAAGTTCAGCGATACGCTTCTCAGCCTGTTTGAACGTTTTCTTAGCTTTAGAAAGCTTCAAGAACTTCTTATGTACAGAATTACCCATAGCTGCCTGCACGAATTCTTCCTCGTTCTTCCTAACATTCACAAGCAGTTTATTCAGCTCACTCAGTACGATCTCTTTTTGTAGGATTTCACATGAGTACTGAAAATAACAGTGTGTCCACAATATTCAGGTTTCTCAAGTATTCCTGAAATAGTTTCAATGCCGCATCGATGAAGCTTAGCGTTCTTGTGACCGTTATCCCTGCCCTGCGATAATGCGTAAGCCGTAGAAGTCGGTATGCTTTTCTCAGTCAGAATATGAGCAATCTTTGCTGGACCACAGTCCTCAATGCAAAGACGAAAAATCTTACGAACTACTTCGGCAGACTCATCGTCAATCACCCACAGGTTTTTATCCGTTTCCGATCTTTTGTAACCATATATCGGATAGGAAAGCAGTTTGCCCGACTGCCCCTTTGCCTTGAAAACAGCACGAATTTTCTTACTCGTATCCCTAGCGTACCAGTCATTGAAAATATTCTTGAACGCCATAAGCTCATTTTCGCTTTTAAGGGTATCCACATTATCGTTTATAGCGATATAGCGAACATCTTAATCAGGAAAAATAATCTCGATGTACTCGCCAGTTTTCAGATAATCACGACAGAGTCTTGAAAGGTCTTTGGTAATGACCGTTCCAACCTTGCCGTCCTCAATGTCAGCCATAATTGCTTTGAAGCCGTCACGCTCAAATGTCGTACCCGAAACTCCGTCATCGACATAGTAAACAGTATTACTGAAACCATTATCATCTGCATACTTTTTGAGAATAGCCTTCTGATTCGTAATACTGTTACTCTCGCCCTTGAGCATATCGTCCTGCGAAAGTCTGCAATATAATGCTGTGCTCTTGTCTGTCATAATGTACCTCTATTTCCGACAGATACAGCAATCTATGTTATCATTATAGCGCGCATTGCGGTAAAACTCAATGCGCCGATATTCCAAAGTTACACAGACTGCTTCTCAGGTTATTGTTCGGATTCACCGAGGATTTTTTCACTCTCTTGGATAATTAGCCTTTTCAGAATATCCCAAAGGCTCTCCTGATAAACATAATTAAAAGCGAATTTTACTACTTTAGCTTCTCTGTCTCTACGCATTGGCGAGAGCTTCGCTTTATCTATCTTACCCTCTGGAAGTGTAAAGACCGATGTTCCAAATATCGGCTGAATATTTTTACAACTGATAAAATTATAGCGCAGCCGGAGTATAAAAAGCCAGTTCCAAATTCAACAAACTTTTTGTCCTCAAAAGCAATTCAGTTCCGCATGAAGTTATTTCAGGCAATAGATGAGAGGTATTTTTCAAGACCGCTGAAAATAGTAAATGCAACCTTTTGCTGGTATTCATCTGTTTCCAGAAGTGAAGCTTCCTCCGGATTTGAAAGAAAACCGCATTCAACCATTACTGTCGGGTTTTCACAGAAATAGCAAAGAAATAATTCTTTACCGCAAAGCTTGATCTCACGTTTATTTTCAGGCTGAAGATGAGATACAAAAGCATCCTGTATATTTTGTGCCAGTGCTGCACTTCCTTTTACCTGATTTGAATAAAACATTTGCGCTCCGCTGTATGAGGAGTCCGTAAATTGATTCTGATGAATTGAAAGGCAAACGGCATTATCGTATTTGTTGAAAAGTTCAAGTCTGTTATCCATGTCAGAACTTTTCTGATTCGCAATACCCTCTATGCCGTCATCGTGTATTGAGCGATCCGTATCTCTTGTGACTTCAACAGTATATCCGCAAGTTTGAAGAAGACTTCTAAGATGCAAGAGTATATTCAGATTAATACCTTTTTCAGGAATACCATTTACTGATGAACATCCTCCGTCCATACCGCCATGCGGCGAATCGAATTAAACTGAGTTCTGAAAAATATTACTTCGGCAACTAAATATCGATAGTTCTTGTTCGGATATAAAAAACAAGGTTCCGGACAACACCGCTAAATTTAACGATTGATATTATCGATAAATCATTGCCGAAGTAATAATTACACGGGCATAAGCGTGATGTCGATATATAAGTTTTAATCCTGAAAGATGTTGCAAAAAATCTTTTGGGTTTATTTATGTTATGGTATTGTATTACTTTCATAAATAGAAATTTAGTTTGTTAAGTATTTTTATTGGGCATCTCTAAATACTCCGAATTCGTCAGATGAGGCACTGATTTGCGGCAGATTCACTTGAGGAAAAACGCAGACATACTTTGTGTATTTCAAGTTTTTTTGAAAGTGAAGATGGCGTGAAGCTGTGCCTCAGATGGCGGATGAGTGGGTTTTTAGAGGTGTCCTAAATAAAATCCTTTAGCATTCCTGTATCTTTAAGGGTTTTCCATACATCAATAAGCTTTAAAAGCTTAACCGCTTTGTCGACCTTTTTCTGTCTTTCTTCTTTGAGATGAGGTTTCAGCGCCAGAAGCAGCGCTGCGTCCTCATCATTTTTTGTGCTGTTCATAAGGGATGACAGCTGCATTATTTTTCCTATGTCAAATCCGCTGTCCTCGGATGATTTCTCCTGATGTGCAGCCTGCTCTTCATCTGAATCATCATCATTTCCCAGAAGCGACGCCAGCTCCTGAAGCTGCTGCATACTCTCCGGGTCTGACAGCACGGACTGCATCTTGCCAAACAAATCATCCATAGTCTATGCTCCTTACTGCGGCTTTTTCCCGGTAAGCTTTTCATAAAGAGCCTTTGCCTGAGGACTCTCCATGAGCTTTTCCATTTTCGTCTTGTTTCCCATTATGGACTGCAGCTTTTTCTTTTCCTTTTCTCCCATATTTTTCACCGCACCCTCAAGCTTACCGGATTCAAGAGCCTGCCTGAGTTCCCCGGGAGGCACTCCCAGTTTTCCGCTGACAGTTTTAAGCAGCTTTTCAAGCTGATCATTATTCATAGAGGATTTTTCCATAAAAATCTCCTTTCTCCAAAAAAATCGGTTGTAATAATATGATTTATGTGCTATAATAACTTTGTACACTTTTATTTTACAGAGGTATTATATATGAGAATTATTGTTATTTCCGATACACACGGATTTTATAACCGGCTTTATTCTATCGTTATGAGCAACGCCAAAGCCGACGCCTTCATACATTTAGGCGACTGCGTCGACGAATGCGTTGAGCTGCTGCGATATTTTCCCGAATTTGCAGACAAATTCTATTATGTCAAGGGAAACTGCGATTACGGCAGTGACGCTCCTTTGACAAAGATCATTGACATTGCTCCGGGTCACAGGATATTTGCCACCCACGGTCATAAATACGGCGTTAAATATGATCTGGGAACTCTTGTCACAACAGCAAAGGAAAACGGCTGTGACATTGCACTTTTCGGTCATACCCATGAAAGGCTCTGCACCTATGAGGACGGCGTTCATATCATGAATCCCGGCAGCGCCTCATGCCCAAGGGACGGGAAACCCTGTTCATACGGATTTATTGACATTACCGATGCCGGCGTCGTTGTCAATAATGTATCTGTCAGCTGATTTCTGCTTTCAGTATATGCAAAAACATGACGGATGTTTCCTTACGGAGGTTTATTCTCGATGAATCATTCACTCAAAAATATTACCGGCAGCCGGTCAGTGCCTTTTTACAGAACCGGAGAATTCCTTGCATTTATACTGGGCTTTATGTCCCTTTTGGTAATTCTCCTTCCCATAATCATAGGCGAAAGAGGCTATTTTATTTACTACGGCGATTACAACGCACAGCAGATGCCCTTCTATCATCTTGCTGCAGAGGCTGTTAAAAAGGGAGATTTCGGCTGGAGCTGGACTACTGACCTGGGTGCGAACTTTATCGGCTCATATTCATTTTACCTTTTGGGAAGTCCCTTTTTCTGGCTGACTGCCATACTGCCCTCATCTCTTGTTATACACGCAATGCCTTTTATGCTGGCATTAAAGCATGGCATTGCAGCTCTCACAGCCTACTGCTACATAAAGCGTTTTGTTAAAAGCCGCAATGCCGCTGTTATAGGCGGTCTGCTGTATGCCTTTTCCGGTTTTCAGCTTTTCAACATTTTCTTCAACCACTTTCAGGACGTAACTGCTTTCTTCCCTCTTATGCTCATTGCAATGGAAGAGCTGGTCTGCAATAACAAAAAAGGTTTATTTGCCCTTACAACTGCCCTTATGGCGGCGGTGAATTACTTTTTCTTCACGGGAGAAGCTGTATTTCTGGTGCTTTATTTTATTGTACGATGCTTCTCAAAGGATTTTCCTGCAAGTCCTAGAAAATTCTTCCTCATTCTTCTGGAAGCAGTAATCGGCGTTATGCTTGCCTGCGTTATTCTTCTGCCGGCGGCTCTTGCAATTCTCAGCAATTACCGCATAAATGAACGTCTGTACGGTCTTGATATGGTTATGTACAGCGACAGAACAAGGATAATGCGCATTATAGAAAGCTTCTTCCTTGTACCGGATGTTCCTGCAAGACCCAATCTTTTTGCGGAGGGTATGGGCAAATGGGCGTCTATCGGCGGATATCTGCCGCTTTTCTCCATGACGGGCGTTATTGCATTTTTAAAGCACAGGGACGGTCACTGGGCTAAAAGACTCGTTATTATCTGCATGATATGCGCATTTATACCTGTTCTGAACTCAGGCTTCTATATGTTCAACAGCTCATATTATGCAAGGTGGTTCTTCATGCCCATTCTTATCATGGCAATGATGACAGCTGTAGCATTTGACACCGAAAGCGAAAATGTGATACCCATGAAAGAGGGCATATGGATAACCGCCGCCTTTACTGCCGCATTCGGCATAATCGCTGTTCTGCCTGTAAAAAAAGGCGGCAGTACTGAATTTTTTGCACTGCCGAAATACCCGGTTCATTTCTGGATAGTTTTCGCAATTGCTGTGGTATCCCTTGCCGTTACCGGGATTCTGGCAAAAAGGCGCCTTTCCGATAAGAACTGCCTAAAAAAGGCTCTTGTACTCACTGTTACAGCCTGCGTTGTATGTACAGCCTCTGTGGTATATTTCGGCGCTCTGGACAGAAGTCAGGCACTTAAATACATTGACAGTGCCATTGACAGCGAAGAAGATATAACCATAAGCGTTTCAGAGGACGACTTTTTCCGTGCCGACATTTCTGAGAAAAGGGACAATTACCCTATGTTCTGGGATATCCCGAATATGCGCTGTTTCCACAGTATAGTGCCGGGCTCGGTTATGGAATTCTATGCTTCCGCCGGCATTGGCAGAGATGTGGCGTCAAGACCTGATACAAAGCATTTTGCACTGAGAGGTCTTTTCTCCGTAAAGTACTACTTTGACGAAATAAAGGCAGGCAATGAATCAGACCTTGAATCACCTCTGCCTGGTTTTGAATTCACTGAGAACAGCAACGGCTTCCATGTATATGAAAACAAGTACTTTATTCCTATGGGATTCACCTTTGACAATTACATCTCCCGCACCGACTGGGAAGCAATGGGAGAATCAAACCGTACCTCTGCCCTCATTCGTGCAATAGTGCTTGATGATGAGGATATCAGCAAATATGAAAATATCCTCGAAGAGCTTCCTGCTTCTGAAAGAATAGTTTCAAATGACGCTTACCTTGATGAATGCAGAAAGAGAGCTGCTTCCTCATGCAGCAGCTTTACCTATGACTCTTACGGTTTTACCGCTGAAATTGATTCTGACAAGGATAATCTTCTCTTTTTCAGCGTGCCTTATGATGAAGGCTTTACCGCTAAGGTAAACGGCAAGGAAACAGAAATTGAAAAGGTTGACGCCGGTTTCTGCGCTGTTCCGATTCAGAAAGGCGAAAACATAATAGAATTTGAATACGAAACTCCGGGACTGAAAACCGGTGCTGTTATTTCACTTCTGGGAGCAGTGCTGTTCATTGGATATGTGCTGTCTGACAGAATCATTCGTAAAAAACAAAGGCAATAACGCACAAAGACTGTGCGCAAGATGTGCAGTCAGATTTTTTGTCAGATGAAACAAAAAACGCAGTGAATACTTTGTGTATTCACGAGGCTTTTTGTAAAATATGACGGAAAAGATGCAAGCAGATTGCGTGCAGAGCCGCCAGGCGTGCTTTGTGCGGTGTTGCCAAAGAGCAATAAAAGGAGGTATGTTTTTATGCACCTTGAAGAAAAAACACTTTCAAGTGAGCTTGCCTATCAGGCGAAGATATTTCGTGTAACAAAGGATTTAGCTCTTCTGGAAAACGGTACAGAAGCTGTACGTGATGTTGTACATCACTCAGGCGGAGTATGCGTTGTGCCCCTTACAGAAAAAAACACCGTTCTTATGGTAAAGCAGTACCGCTATCCCCACCATGAAGTGACTCTGGAAGTTCCTGCGGGCAAAACAGAGCCGGGTGAGGATCACCATGACTGCGGACTTCGTGAGCTGCGTGAAGAAGCAGGACGCACCTGCGGAAAATACACGTATCTCGGCAAGCTGTACCCTACTCCTGCCTATGATACCGAGGTTATCCATATGTATCTTGCCGAAGAATTATCTTCTCCGGAAGAACAGAATCTTGATGAGGGCGAATTTCTTGACGTTACGGAAATTCCTCTTGAAGAGGCTGTACAAATGGTAATGGATGGAAAAATCCCGGACGCCAAAACTCAGATAGCTCTTCTGAAAACATGGCTGCTCACTCAGGGAAAATAAAGGATATTATTTCAGAATTCATCTGAGTTTTCAGCTTCTGTTTCAAGAAGCGCCATGTGACGGCTGTAGGCGTCAAGGACTTCATCTTCAAGCATTTTACGGGCGGAAACGGATATGGGATGAACTATATCACGAAACACACCGTTTTCATCTTTTCTGCTCGGCATGGCGACGAAAAGTCTTTCATCACCCTGTACTACCTTGATGTCATGCACCGCAAGCATATGGTCTATCGTGACGGATACAACCGCACGAAGACGTCCCTCCGAAATGATTCTTCTGATTTTGATATCTGTAATCTCCATATTAACTCCTCCTGTCTTCAGGGATAGTATGGATATTAATCGGGTAAAATATTCATAAGCAATGATTATATTCTGTTTTTTTAAACAGATAATACTAAAATAGAAAGAGTGATTATTTTGAATAAGGATATTTTAAATGGCAAAAAACATATTCACTTTATTGGTATCGGCGGCTCCGGTATGTACCCTCTGGCGCAGATACTCCATGCAAAGGGATTCTATCTTACCGGTTCCGACAATAACGAAACCGAAACCCTTGAAGCTGTCCGGAAAATGGGCATTCCTGTTATGCTGGGACAGAGAGCCGAAAACATAGAAGGCGCAGACCTTATCGTACACACTGCCGCAATCATGGCTGATAATCCGGAGCTTATTGCTGCAAAGGCAAGCGGCGTTCCCGTTCTGGAAAGAAGCGACCTTTTAGGCCTTGTAACAAGCTGGTATGACAATGCCATCTGCGTTTCCGGAACCCACGGCAAAACCACCACCACCTCAATGATAACACAGATACTGTTTACAGCAGGCATTGACCTGTCTGCATTCATCGGCGGAAAGCTTCCCTGCATCGGCGGCAGCGGAAGAAGCGGCAGCAGTGATATTATGACCTGCGAGGCCTGTGAATTCGTTGACACATTTCTGAAGCTCTATCCCGATATCGCAGTTATTCTCAATATTGACGCTGATCATCTGGACTATTTCGGCACAGTGGAAAATATTATAAAGTCATTCCATAAATTCAGCGAAAATACAACCAAGGCAATCATCTACAACGGCGACGACGCAAACACCTGCAAGGCTGTTGAAGGCATAACAGGAAAAGAAATGATATCCTACGGTCTTTCCGACAAAAACGACTACTACCCTGCAAACATACGCCATATATCAGGACTTGAAACACGCTTTGATGTTATAAAAAAGGGCAGTCTTCTGGGAGAAATTCCCCTCCATGTTGCAGGAGAACACAACATTCTCAACGCTGTTGCTGCAATTGCTGCCGCACTTTATGCAGGTGCGGATTTTGAATCATGCGCAAAGGGACTGTGTGAGTTCAGAGGTGCAGGAAGACGTTTTGAAAAAAAAGGCGAAGCCTGCGGCATTACTCTCGTGGACGATTATGCACATCATCCCACAGAGCTTACAGCCACCCTCAAAGCCGCTGTGCAAATGCCCTTCCGTGAGGTGTGGGCAGTATTCCAGCCCTTCACATACACAAGAACTGCGGATCATCTGGAGGAATTTGCAGAGTCCCTGTCAATCCCTGACCATGCGGTACTGACTGATATTATGGGCGGACGTGAAAAAAATACTATCCCGATATTTACAAGACAGCTTGGCGAACTTATACCGGGTGCTGTATGGTTCCCGCAGGATGAAACAGATCCGGAATCCTGCGATGAGAGAAAATACGCCAATTTCGAAGATGTCTGCAATTACGTCTGCGAACACGCACAGCCGGGCGATCTTGTTATTACAATGGGATGCGGTGACGTAAACAAGGTAAATAAAATGATTCTTGACAGGCTCCGTGAAAAGGAAGAAAAAAACTGAAAACAAGGATGAAAAATTTCGAAAAAGGTCTTTTCATTTGAGCGAAAATATATTATAATGTAAGTAGTGCCGGGTCTGCTGAAAACGGCCCGCCGTACCCTTATGAAAGGATTTACATCTATGACAAATAAAGTTAAAGTCAGCGTCTGCGGTAAGGAATTTACACTGCAGACCTCTCAGCCTGCATCATATGTAACAGGTCTTGCAAAAAAGCTTGAAACAAAAATAATGGAGATCACCTCCTCTTCTACAAGTGCAACTCAGTTTACTGCCGCAATCATGGTGGCTCTCACCATGATGGACGATATGAACGCCGTAAATCAGCAGCTTGATATGCTCCGCACACAGTCTAAGTCATATGTTGACGAAGCAGGCAAAACAAGGCTTGAACGTGACGCATTAGCTGCGGAAAACAAGCTCCTCCGTGACAGACTTTCCGCCCTTGAAAAGGAAGTAAGCCATAGCAAGGCGGGTTCTGCTTTATAATGGCTTTACCGGAAATTCTGGCTCCTGCCGGCAGCTTTGAGGCTCTCGCTGCCGCTGTAAGATGCGGCGCTGACGCTGTGTACATAGGCGGCAAAAATTATTCCGCAAGGCAGAGCGCAGCCAATTTTGATACTGATGAAATGAAAAAGGCGGCAGAGCTTTGCCATCTGCACGGGGTGAAGCTCTACCTTACTGTAAATACCATACTCCTTGATGAGGAGATAACCGGCTTTGCGGAGTATATAGAAGCTGCTGCAAAAGCAGGAATAGACGCCTGTATTGTTCAGGATCTGGGAACTGCTGAAATAATCCGCAGAGTCGTGCCTGGTATGCCTCTTCATGCCTCTACTCAGATGACTATTCATACTCCGGAAGGCGCACTTTGGGCAAAGGAACAGGGATTTAAAAGAGTTGTTGCGGCAAGAGAGCTTTCAAGGCAGGAGATACTTCCCATACTTAAATGCGGAATAGAAATCGAACAGTTTGTCCATGGCGCTCTCTGCATGAGTCTTTCCGGTCAGTGCTGTCTGTCTGCACTTATCGGCTCACGAAGCGCCAACAGAGGAAGATGCGCCCAGGCTTGCAGACTGCCCTTTTCAGCCAGCGGCAAAGCCGGTGTTTGCAGTCTTTCCCTTAAAGACCTGTCCCTTATATACCATATAAATGAACTTAAAGAGGACGGAGTGGCTTCTCTCAAAATCGAAGGAAGAATGAAGCGTCCGGAATATGTTGCCGCTGCGGTAACTGCCCTTAAACAGGCGGTGAATGGCGAAGAACCGGATACAGAAAGCCTGAGAGCAGTATTTTCACGAAGCGGATTTACAGACGGCTACTATACCGGCAAAAGACAGGGTCTTTTCGGTGTCCGTGAAAAGGAGGACGTAACGGCAGCTGCCGCAGTTCTTCCAAAGCTCCAGGAGCTTTACAGAAAGCAGTCCCACCCTGTGGGCATAAGAATTTCTGCAAGGCTTTTTGCAGATGAGCCTTTCACACTTTCGGCAGAAGACAGGGACGGAAACAAGGCTGTGGTGCAGGGTGATATTCCCATGAAGGCACTAAACAGACCTTCCGACAGTGAACAGCTCAGAAAGCAGCTTTCCAAGCTGGGTGATACGGTTTATACCCTTACAGAATTTGACTCAGAATGCGACGGTGTTTCAATGCT
>JBJERG010000012.1:0-2238 GCA_051882155.1 Ruminococcus sp. | reverse complement strand
GAAAAGAAACAGGAAGCAGCATCTGAAACGGCTAAGGCTGCACCTAAAAAGAATAAGCCGGAAAAGAAATCTGAAAAGCCCGCAGCTCAGGAAAAGGTTCAGAAGACTGAAAAGCAGCAGGAACAGCCTAAGGCAGAGCCTAAGAAGGAGCAGAAGCAGCCTCAGCAGGCAGAAAAGAAAAACGACAAGAGAAATGACAAGAAAAAGCAGCCGCCAAAGGCTCAGAAGCACGGCGAAAGACTTCATGTGGAGGTTGAGCTTTCCTCCGGCGGCAGTTCTTCCGTGGAAAAACGCCGCACCGTTGACACAAGAGGTTCTTATGTTGACCTTGACAAGTACAATCAGCGTTATGAGCAGATGGCAAGCGGCGGCAAGTACGGCAAGGATAACTACTCCTCCAAGAAGCAGAAGATCAATCAGAAGTCTGCACAGAGAAACAAGCAGAAGTATTCCAATAAGCGTGAAACAGAGCAGAATAAACTCAGACGTCTGGAGCTTGAAAGAGCAAGAAAGCAGCAGCTTAAGGTTATGATCCCGGACAGCATCGTTGTAAGCGAACTGGCAGCACGTCTTAAGGTTACTGCAACAGAGGTCATCAAAAAGCTGATGATGCTGGGAGTTATGGCGTCTATAAATGAGGAGATCGACTTTGATACAGCGTCACTGGTGGCAGAAGAACTGGGTGCAAAGGTTGAAAAGGAAGTTATCGTTACCATTGAAGAACGTCTTATCGAAGAGGTGGACGAGAGCGAGGATACAGAGGAACGCTGCCCTGTTGTCTGCGTAATGGGTCACGTTGACCACGGCAAGACATCTATCCTTGACAGAATCAGAAATGCCCACGTAACAGAGGGCGAAGCAGGCGGTATCACACAGCATATCGGTGCTTATCAGGTAATGCACGACGGCAAGCCTATAACGTTCCTGGATACACCGGGACACGAGGCGTTCACAGCAATGAGAGCAAGAGGTGCAAATATCACCGATATTGCTATCCTTGTTGTAGCGGCTGACGACGGCATCATGCCCCAGACAGTTGAATCCATCAGCCATGCAAAGGCGGCAGGCGTATCTGTTATCGTTGCAATAAACAAAATGGATAAGGAAGGCGCAAATCCTGACAGAGTAAAGGAAGAGCTTACAAAGTACGACATGGTCTGCGAAGACTGGGGCGGCGATGTTATCTGCGTTCCCGTATCTGCTAAAACAGGCGAAGGCATTGACGAGCTTCTGGAGAACGTTCTCCTGGTTGCAGAAATGCAGGAACTGAAAGCAAATTCCTCACGCCGTGCAAAGGGTACTGTAGTAGAGGCACGTCTTGACAAGGGCAGAGGTCCTATTGCAACTGTTCTTGTACAGAATGGTACACTCCATACAGGTGATGTTATCATTGCAGGAACAGCTGTGGGCAGAGTAAGAGTTATGACAAATGACAAGGGTCAGGTTGTAGACGCTGCAGGCCCCTCTGTACCGGTTGAAATCACAGGTATGGCAGAAGTTCCGGAGGCAGGCGACACATTCAACGCTGTTGAGGATGAACGTCTTGCAAGAACACTCGTTGAGCAGAGAAAGCACGAGGCAAAGCAGGCTAAGTTCAATGAATACCAGAAGGTAACTCTTGACAATCTCTTCAGCCAGATTGAAGAGGGCGAAATGAAGGAACTTGCAATTGTTGTCAAGGCTGACGTGCAGGGTTCAGTTGAGGCTGTCAAGCAGTCCCTTGAAAAGCTTTCAAATGACGAAGTACGTGTACGTGTTATCCACGGCGGCGTAGGCGGCATCAAGGAAAGCGACGTTATGCTTGCAAATGCGTCAAATGCTATCATTATCGGCTTTAATGTACGTCCTGACCTCATTGCAGAGGAAACAGCGGCTCGTGACAAGGTTGAGATCAGAACATACCGTGTAATCTATGACGCTATCGAAGATGTTGAAACAGCTATGAAGGGTATGCTTGACCCGAAATTCCGTGAAGTCGTTATGGGACGCATTGAGGTTCGCCAGGTTTACAAGATCTCCAATGTAGGCGCAGTTGCAGGTGCGTATGTACTGAACGGCAAGGTAACAAGACAGTGCCAGATACGTATTGTACGTGACGGCGTTGTTATTGCAGAGGATAAAATGTCAAGCCTTAAGCGTTTCAAGGATGATGTAAAGGAAGTTACAGAGAGCTACGAGTGCGGTATCACACTTGAAAAGTTCCGTGACTTCAAGGAAGGCGACATTTTCGAAGCCTTT
>JBJERG010000011.1:0-2246 GCA_051882155.1 Ruminococcus sp. | reverse complement strand
AGGAAAGTATAAAATACGCATTCCAGAGCATTATCTCTGCTAAAACAGGTGATATTTTCGGATATGAGGCGCTTATGCGCCCTCAGTCAGATGTTTTCAAATCGCCTCTCGAATTCATACGTATTGCAAAAACTGGTTCTAAACTTTATGAAATCGAACGTCTTACATGGACGCTTTCTCTCAGATACTTCAGAAGATTTATCAATAATGGTACCATTCCTCCCGATACCAAGATTTTTGTGAATTCCCTTTCCAACTGTATAATGAACAAAGATGATATAGTATTATTCGAAAATGAAAATAAGGATATTCTCAGTAATATCGTTCTTGAAATACTTGAAAGCGAAAAAGCCAATGACGATTATGTCAAGGCAAAGCATGAGTATATTAAAAAATGGAACGCAATGACTGCACTAGATGATTTCGGAAGCGGTTACAACAGTGAATATGCACTTATTACTCTTAATCCGAACATAATTAAAATAGATCGTTCAATTATAAGCAACTGCGATAAGGATATAAACAAGGCTAATATTATTAGCAAGCTTGTTCAGATAGCCTCAGTAAAAAATGTTCTCGTGCTTGCTGAAGGTGTGGAAACTTATGATGAAATGAAAACCGTTATTGAATGCGGAGTAGATCTTCTTCAGGGATATTATTTCAGCCGCCCTTCATTCGAACCGGAGCCTTACAACCAGAAAATCGCTCAGGAAATTAAAGATATCAATGATTCCATAAGCAGCAACAGTATATAATAAAAATGCCCGAAGCTTTTCAAAAAGCGTCGGGCATTTTTTATAATTTTGTGTATTAATGATACTGCATTAAAACGCAGCCTCATATATTGAAATAATATCATCTTTAGTCAGAGGCACAAAGCTTCCTGAAGAACCGCCGGCAGCCTTTTCTGCCATCTCTTCAAAGTGTACCTTTTCTGTAATTCCAACTGCACGCAGATTAGAAGGCATTTTCATTTTTTCAAAGAAAAATTCCGCTGTCCTGTCAATTGCAGCATTTGCAGCAGCATAATCATCAGTGAGAGAAATACCCCAGACATTTCTTCCATACTCTGCAATTTTTGAAATCTTTGAAGAATCCTTTTCAATTACAAAACGCATCCATACTGGAGTGAGAATAGCAAGACCTTCGCCATGAGTTATATCATAAAAAGCCGAAAGCTCATGCTCCATAGGATGAACACACCAGCCTACTTCAGCTCCGTCACTTAACAGTCCGTTGATTGCAAGGCTGCCTGTCCACATAAGATTTGCTCTTGCTTCATAGTTTTCAGGCTCTTTAAGAGCAACAGGTCCGTACTTAATGCAGGTTTTCAATAAAGCTTCACATAAATAACCCTGTATCACTGCGCCGTGAACATTAGTAAAATAATTTTCAAATATATGACTCATCATGTCAGCTGTACCAGCTGCAGTCTGCTTTGCGGATACTGTATATGTCAGACTGGGATCAAGTACAGACATAACAGGTTTTACAAGATCACTTCCTGTACCCCACTTCTCATTTTTCGAAAGATCGCTGATAACTGCAAACGCATCCATTTCTGAACCTGTAGCAGAAAGCGTAAGAACAGTGTAAACAGGCAAAGCTGCTGTAATTTTCCCACCGTCAAGAACTAAATCCCAGGGATCTCCCTCATAGCAGGCAGCGGCTGCCACAACCTTTCCACAGTCAATTGCAGAGCCGCCTCCGACTGCAAGTACCATGTCAATATCATAAGTTTTGCAAAGCTCTGCGCCCTTGCGCACAGATTCAATACGAGGATTTGGTTCTACGCCTGCAAGCTCATAAACAGTCAGTTCATTGTCAGTAAGAACTTTCATAACAATATCATACAGTCCGCTTCGCTTGATGCTTCCGCCGCCATAAACAAGCAGAACCTTGCTGCCGCTTTTTTTAAGTTCTGACAAATGTCGAAGCTGATCTGTACCAAAATGGATTACCGTGGGGACAGAATATGTGAAATTATTCATAAAATTTACCTCCTTTTTTTCTGAATAATTAAATAATTATAATATTTATTTGATTGTATTATATTTATGCTTAATTTTCAACCATAGAATATTACAGTCAGATGAACTTTTTGTTTAAGCTGCCAACAAATGTATAATGTCATTGCAGAAATGTACATAGGAAATGAAAAAGTCCTGGCTTAAAGTAAAGTCAGGACAAATTATGGGGTGGGAGATGGGATTCGAACCCACGGTCTTCGGGACCACAATCCGACG
>JBJERG010000010.1:0-2251 GCA_051882155.1 Ruminococcus sp. | reverse complement strand
TCTTTATTGTATTATTTTGAGGTTCCTGTGTCAAGTTTTATTGTACCACATCACTGCGTATTCTCCTCCACATCAAAAAACACCGGATATTCAAAGGTCTTGCCCTTTATTGCTTCAAGAAATGTCTTCGCTTCCCTTACTGCCTCATCTTCGCTGAGAGCATAGGAATACCAGTAACATCCGCAGGGTATGCTGTTTTCTGTGCAGCCCTTGTAGTTGTTCTCAAACTGCACGTCCTTCTGGGATATCTCCCGACCATAACCTGCACGAAGTATCGCAAACTGAGCCTGTTTTGAGCTTCTGACCTTCTTCCAGTCAATCTTTCCCTGGTGCTTTGATACATCAATTCCCTTTGTCACTGTCATTTAAATCTTCCTTTCCTCTGCCGCTTTTGCTTTGCAGCAGGTCAATAGTTTTTATCAGAATTTCCGGCAGCGGTACGCCCAGAAGTCCTGCATTTTCAATAATGGAAATCAGTTCATTGCACATAAAAGCAATACAAACACAATCCCTTATGTAGCTTGTACCAAGCACAATATCAAGTCTGACCGCAACCAGTACCAGCAGAAGCGATACGCATTTTTTAGCAAGACCTTTCCACCCGATCAGACTGGAAAGATGTCCGTTTCTGCTCTTCCGGGATTTTCCGGCAGCCGCAACAATTAATCCTGTGATATAATCCACGCCCATAAACGCAAGGAGCGTCACCATTGACGCATCAAACCCGCCGAAAAGTCCTGCAATAAAACTGCCTGTGATTCCTGCGGCAGTGCAAATTGATTCTTTCATGTTTTCACCTCAATCGTTTCTGATGCAGAATATTCCGTTTGAGAAATATTCGTGGCCGCCGACGGTCATAACTCCCACATCTCTGTTCATTGCACTTTCAAGCCAGTAACCGATTTCCGTGGGTGTGGCTTCTGCGTTTGTGCAAACCATAGGTGTGAGTACAATTTTTTCACTTGGATTACAGTAGTATGTAGGTTTTGAATTACTTTTTGATATACCATCTCCGTTATTGTGTGAATGGATCATATGATAAGACGAACTCATGCCTGTATTCATTTCGATACAAATAATGTTGCTGCCTTTAGAATATGTACCGCTATTGCTTGAAAATATTCCTATAAAGTCATCTGATGTTTTAAACACTCCGTATCCCGGTACATATTTTTTATTGTCAATAGAATTAGGCAAAAACTGGAAAAATACTCCGTGGGTCACCCGGTACAGACCTCTGATATTGCCATTATTTGATGTGGAAGTGCTGTCGCTTATTGCTGCTGTTCCTTTCCAGTATAAAGCGGCAGTTTTGGAATTCGAACCATTAGAAATACCCAGAATCTCAGTATCACCGATGAAACATCTGACACGGCTCAGATCTTCGTCAATAGTTATCGAATCGAAGAGGTCGGAGCAGTTTTGTACCATCCAGTTGTATATTTCCTGATTAGACTCTGTACCTGTGTAAGTGGTAAGCCATTTTTGTTTAAACATGATCATTCCTCCGTAATTTCAAATTCCTCAGCAATGCCAACGCTGAAATTTTCCAGATTTTTCGGCAGGAACGGAACATTCAGAATTGTTCCTTCGTATTCACTGCCGCCGATGTCCTTTACCTTCGTAATCAGCGTGTTGAAGGTTTCGTCCCTCGTTGCCTGCAAGCCCTTTTCTGCCAGGATATCTGCAAGCTTGTCACGCTGATTTTTCAGCTCGTTTACATAGTCCATGGCTGCCATTATTCAGTCACCTCCGTATTTTCGGGCAGACTGACGACCTCAGCCAGACCGCTTTCCACCGTGCCGAGAGCCGATTCAATAGCGTCAGTCCATTCCTCCCGAGCCTTACCGATTTCATTTTCCAGCACCACATAAAGCTGACCGTCTGTTATGCACTGGTCAAAATCAGCGGCAAGACGTTCGCTGAGATTACTGTATGTTCCGGCTGTTTTAGAGGCTGTACGTGCGGCTGTGACTTCGGAAACGTATTCAGAGCTTACAGTTATCTGTGAAGCAAGTTCTTCTGTACGCCTTTGCAGGTCCTGTGAATCACTGTGAAGTGCTTCAGATTCCTTCTGAAGCTCTGATGCCTGTGAAAGGGTTTCATTCATCAGAGCAAGCTTTTCCTCCATGATGTCCGGAACAGGCAATCCTTCACCCATGATCGCTTCTTTAACGTATATTGCAGGCATTTTGTACTTGATTATACGTTCTGAACCCTTTGAGCCGATGAGTTCAAGGCTCAGCATTCC
>JBJERG010000009.1:0-11058 GCA_051882155.1 Ruminococcus sp. | reverse complement strand
TCCCTACAGGGAGGGCTGATAACGGCTCAAATCCAAGTAAACTGTAATTTAAAGAATTGCTTAAATCCTGCTAGTCAAAAGGCGTCCCTGAAAGGGAAGCTGGCACGGCGAAGCCGTGACTGAAGGGTTTTCACCTAAAATTACAGTCAACTGAAAGATTAAGGCATTAAACCCTCCCACCACCTTCGGTGGTCCGCCCCTCCCTTTCAGGGAGGGCTATTTCCTCGCTGGATTTATTTTAGATCAATTGCTTAAACTCTGCGGTTTAAAAGGCTCTCCTGAAAGGAGAGCTGTCAGCGAAGCTGACTGAGAGGTTATCTCAGCCTTCTTTCAATCTCCTCAGCCTGGGCATTTTTCAGTCTTGCATCGGCAAGCTCTGTTTCATCCTGAAGGCTGATATTGCTCCATATTACCTCAATATCTGCGTCACTGCCTTCGAGCCGCAGGAAAGTTTCACCTATTCTGGTAAGTACAGGGGTCAGCAGTCTGCGGAAATATTCCAGCTCTGATGTGAGAATATCTGCCTGCTGACTGCTCATACGTTCCGTAGAACTCCAGTTAAGTCCCAGCAGAAAAGGCGGTATGGATAATTTCGCTATTATCTGCTCCAGAAGCTGTCTTACCGGAACCTCCGTGGACATAAGCTGATTTTCAGCGCCTATAACCTTGATCTCCACATCTCCTGCACAGATGAAATCTCTCACCTCACCGCAGGCAGCCGCCGCCATGCCGTCGCTCCATTCCCTTGCAATAGCCGCAGCCCTTTCACCGGCATATGCCCTGTCGGAAGGGTCGTTTCCCGGCTTGTATACAACCGCATACCGTATATTTCCGGAACGTTCGTAATTCTGACCTATGCACTCGTATATTTTCAGAAGTATCTCTGAAAGGGCAGGCAGACCCAACAGCAGGGAACGTCCTCTTATTTCACCGGCAGCAGGCGAAAGAGCCGTGAAAAGTATCCTCTCAGGATTCGGAAGAGGAACAGGCTCATTTCCCTGTTCGTTTCCGGGATAGAAAAACATACATGACCCGGGAACCTTTCCTGCCTTTACAATGATATCCGAGGGTTCAGCGCATACAAGAGCAGACAGCACCTTACGTTTCGGGTCAATGCACATTTCAGCAAGACCGTTTCCGTAGGTTATCATGCTGTCAAGGTAAACGTCCGCAAAGGACTGCAGTGAACACATAGCAGGACCAACAGGCACATTTTTCGAAAAATAATCAAGCCTTTTCTGAAAGGCGCTGTCACTGCATTTCAGATAAAAACTGCCTGTAAGCCTTACTATTTTCTGAATAGCTGCGTCAAGGATCGGCACAGCCTGTCTGAGGTTTCTGTAAAGCATGGCTTCACCTGCCTTATCCCTGCCAAGAATACCTCTTTCGCCTGTGTTTCTCGGAGCAGAACAGATAAGCTGCTGACCGCCCTGCCTTTCCGGCGGATTTCTTTTTCGGAACAGACTCATAAAACATTACTCCTTTCTGACATTCTGAGATATTCTCTTTGTGCTTGATGCAAAAAAGCCACCTTTGCCTGCTGATTCAAGCACTGACATTACAAAATACCTCATGTCGTCCATAGCGTGGTCGTTTTCTTTTTTGGGAACATCACTGCCGCTGCCTTCGTCCCAGCAGTAAAGGGAAAATTCCCGCAGAATATCACTGCATGAAGGTGATATCATGATTTTTCCCGAGGAAATAGCTTCGCCGGTACGCTGTATTCCCATAAGCACACGGTTATCAGCCCTTACAACACGGAATTTTCCATGTCTTTCAATGCAGGCTATCATGCTGGCGGCAGAAGGGTCAATTATAACCTGCTTTATGGGCAGATCACCTGCCAGACTGCAAAGCTCCCTGTAATGCTCCTCGTCAGTGCGTGAAATTCCCTCCTTTCTTGCGTCGTAATAGTATTCCCTCAGCCTGTACCACACACTGCCGCATTTGCCCCATAATCCGAAGGAGGAAGGATTTACAGTGCCGTAATCGCAGGAAATGCAGTATTCCGTACAGGCTTCAGAAGGTTCTCCCACGTGACGGTTTTTTTTGAACATGGTGTAAACAAGACCGCCGGTCTGAGTCCATTTGCCAAGGACATATCTGTCGTGGAATACTCCCGTGTAAAGACGCTCATAACGTTTGCGGATACTTTCACTGAGTGAAGGATTGTCCTTCATGGTAAAATGGAGATAGAGGGCGTTTTTCTCACGGACTTTGCATATCCATTCACGGTAGAACCAGTGGGAAGGATTGCCGGGATTGCAGTTGAACCATATCCTTGAACCGGTAACAGAGCATCTTGCCAGCGCCTGTTCCACAAATGAACGGGGCATAAGCACTACCTCGTCCATAAGCACTCCCGAAAGAGTTATGCCCTGTATCAGTGCGGCACTGCTTTCGTCCCTTCCGCCAAAGAAGTAAAATCTGCATGAGCCGAAGCCTTCCATGGAAATGTCCGCATAGTTTGAAGAATTTTTCTCCATGCAGTCAAATCCCATGCTTCTGAGGGTTCTGAGAAGCGGAGTGACAAGATTTCTTTTCAGTGAAGTAATGGTCTTGCCGCATATCGCAAAGTCTGCTCCGTCAAATTCCGACAATGCCCACAGTACAAAGCCTATGGACATACAAAGGGTCTTTCCGCTTCTTACCGCACCGTCGCAGATGATGGCGTCATAGTCCCTTGTTTCCGGGTCGCACCACCATTTAAGGGCGGTTTTCTGCTTTTCTGAAAATGTTTTAAACCTCATTTTCATCAGCTCCCGTCAGTGCGTTCATAAGGCTTCTTGCAGCGGCTCTCTGGTCAGCATTTCCCGCATATTCCATCATTTTTTCGAGAGCCTTCTGTCTGTCGAAGAGCTTCACTTCCACGCCGCCGCCCTTCACACGCTTTATTTCTGAAACGTTGTAAAGATCCATTTTCATGATTTTTTCTTCACAGGGCGGATCCTCGTTCAGCACAAGGCAGGCTGCGTCCTTAGCGTCACCGAAGGCAAGCCTTTCAAGACCGGACATTACCTGACTGCGGATTTCCGATGAGAACATAGATCTCAGCTCAGCCGTAAGGCGGCTGTATTTCCTTTTTCTGAGAACGCCTATGCCCCACTGAAGAGCATTGCTCTTTTCACAGCCTGCCATAACAGCCGCTTCGGCAATGTTGCCGAGTTTTGCATAGCAGCAGCAGAATTTCACTGTCATTTCATCTTTTGTAATAAAAAATACATCTCCCTTCACAGAATTTCTATATTTTATATAACCTCCTTCAATAGTAGTTCCGGGTATATAAAAACTTGAATGTTTTTATTCAAGTTTTTAAAAATATATTTTCATATTCTTCAAAATCGTATGTATGCACAAAAAACAACGTGTTAATAAAATGATGTTTGGTTATTTTAGATATATGAAAAATGCAGAATTATTGAATTTGAAGTATTGACAAATTATGTGGTATCGTATATAATTAAAGAAAAAACGGTAAAATTTACATTCACAAAAGAACAGCAGACAGAAGAGAGGGAAATATATGGACTATCAGATTCGGGAAGGTGCAGTCTGCATCAAAGCAGAGCTGCGAAACGGAAAAATGAGCGTCAGACGTGGTGAAAATCATGTTATAAGGCTTCACACGTCAGATGAAAATGAAAACAGCATGAGGGTATTTGCACATAACAACACAATGTTTATAAAGCAGATAGCCGCAAATGAAATTGACTTTCAGCTTGAAATACCGGATTCGGTGAAGAATCTGGAGCTGAAATCAGAAAACACAGGCTTCACCCTCAGTAATATGGAGCTTGATAATGTTAAAATAAGTGCTGCCGGAGATCTTATTCTGGAAAATGTAACAATAAAAAAGAGCTGCCAGCTTATCACTGATAATTCAGAGATAAATCTTGCAGCCTGCGATATAAGCAGTATGAATATCCAGCTTTTCAACGGAAAGCTGACCTTTGGCAATACAGTGCTTCACGGCAACAGTACAGCATATGTGGTAAACAGCACAGTAGGAGGACTTCTCAAGGGTGCGCTGGTGGATTATGTGCTGTCCGCCGGAAGCGGAATATCACCCAGGAGCGTAATAGTAAACGACCATATGCTCTCAGAATTTCCCAACAGAAAGAATGTGCAGGAATGCGCATGGCTGCTTCTTGCAGGCTCTCTGACTGATACCGCCCATATAAAAATTGCAAAACCAAGAATAAGTTACTATCAATAAAAAAGGCTGGCGCAGATAACTAATGCGTCAGCCTTTTAATATATCATCATTATTTTTATTCAAACATATCCTTCAGCTTGTCGAAAAATCCTTTTTGCTTTGTGTTGTTTTTCTCATCCAGGGATTCATCAAATTCCTTCAGCAGTTCCTTCTGCTTCTTTGAAAGCTTCTTTGGAACTTCAACCACTACAGTTACATACTGGTCACCTCTTGCGTCACGGTTGATGTACTTCACGCCCTTGCCACGGAGTCTGAACTTCGTTCCGCTCTGGGTACCCTCTGCAATTGTATATGCCACATTTCCGTCAATGGTAGGAACCTTTATTTCAGCACCAAGTACCGCCTGTGCATAGGAAATAGGCACCTCGCAGTAAATATCATTGCCGTCACGTGTGAACTGATCGTGATCCTTTACGAATATTGTAAGGTATGCGTCACCGCTGGGACCGCCGTTTATGCCTGCGTCACCCTTGCCGGAAAGGCGTATTGTCTGACTGTCGTCTATGCCTGCCGGAATATTTACCTCGAAGCTGCTTGTGGTGCGTACTCTTCCTGCGCCGCCGCAGCCCTTGCAGGGATTTCCTATGGTCTGACCCTTGCCCTTGCAGGCTGAACAGGTAACAACTGTTTCCATTGTACCGAAAAGTGACTGTCTGCGTTCAGTTCTCTGACCGCTTCCTCCGCAGGCTGTACAGGTTACTTTTTTGCTGCCGGCGTCTGCACCGCTGCCGCCGCACTGAGAGCATTTCTCCAGATGCTGAATATTTATAGTCTTCTTTACGCCCTTGCAGGCTTCCAGGAAATCGAGTGTAAGCTTTACCTTTGTATCGCCGCCTGCCTTGGGTGCATTGGGGTTTGAACGTGAACCGCCGCCGAATCCGCCGAATCCGCCGCCGAATCCGCTGAAAATGCTGTCGAAAATATCGTTGATATCTCCGTAGCCGCCGTAATCGCCTGCACCGCCGCCGTAATTCGGGTCAACGCCTGCATGACCGAACTGGTCATAGCGTGACTTCTTCTCCGGGTCGGACAGTACGCCGTAGGCTTCGTTTATTTCCTTGAATTTTTCTTCTGCTTCCTTGTCGCCCGGGTGCAGGTCGGGATGATATTTCCTTGCCATGGTCTTGAATGCCTTCTTGATGTCATCATCAGAAGCACCCTTTTTCAGTCCTAAGACCTCATAGTAATCTCTTTTTTCCTCAGCCATTTCCCTTACTCCTTAACACGACAATGCGGGACGAATAAATTTTCCTATCCGCCCCGATGTCTTTATTGCTTATTTACAGCGGATATTCCGCAAAAAATCATTAAACTTCCTTGAAATCTGCGTCAACAACGCCGTCATCATTTGAGCCGCCTGCATTGCCGCCCATGTTGCCCATGTCAGGACCTGCGCCGCCCATATTGCTCATGTCAGGGCCGCCCTGCTGGCCGTACATCTTGGAGGACATTGCATAGAGTGCCTGCTGAAGTGCCTCGGACTTAGCCTTGATGTCAGCAGTGTCATTGCCGGAAACAGCATTCTTCAGATCTGCCATCTTAGCTTCAATGTCGCTCTTGTCAGCAGCGTCAACCTTGTCGCCCAGTTCAGCCAGAGTGCTTTCGCACTGACCGATAAGGCTCTCAGCCTGATTCTTTGTATCAACCTCATCACGGCGCTTCTTGTCTTCCTCAGCGTAAGCCTCAGCTTCCTTTACAGCCTTGTCAATGTCTTCCTTGGACATATTTGTGGAAGCTGTAATAGAGATGTTCTGCTCCTTGCCTGTGCCAAGATCCTTTGCGGAAACGTGTACAATGCCGTTTGCATCAATATCGAATGTTACCTCGATCTGCGGAACGCCTCTTCTTGCAGGTGCGATACCGTCCAGACGGAATGTGCCCAGCTGCTTGTTATCTCTTGCAAATTCACGCTCACCCTGCAGAACGTTGATGTCAACTGCTGTCTGGTTATCAGCAGCGGTTGAGAAGATCTGGCTCTTCTTTGTAGGAATGGTTGTGTTTCTCTCAATGATCTTTGTGCAAACGCCGCCCATTGTTTCAAGACCCAGTGAAAGCGGAGTTACGTCCAGAAGGAGCAGACCGTCCTTAACATCGCCGCCGAGAACGCCGCCCTGGAGTGCAGCACCGAGAGCTACGCACTCATCCGGATTGATGCCCTTGAAAGGCTCCTTGCCCAGCTTCTGGCGAACAGCTTCCTGTACAGCGGGAATTCTTGAAGAACCGCCAACCATGAGAACCTTGTTCAGATCAGATGCAGACAGACCGCTGTCGGAAAGTGCCTGCTGAACCGGACCCATTGTAGCGTCTACCAGGTCACGTGTCAGTTCGTTGAACTTTGCAACTGTAAGTGTCATATTCAGATGCAGAGGAGTGCTGTTTGCGTCCACTGCGATAAAGGGAATGCTGATGTCTGTTGTTGTGGTGGAAGAAAGCTCAATCTTAGCCTTTTCAGCCTCAGCCTTAAGACGCTGCATAGCCATTTTGTCACCGGAGAGGTCAAAGCCTTCCTGTGCCTTGAATTCCTTGATCATCCAGTCGATGATTCTCTGGTCGAAGTCATCGCCGCCCAGACGGTTGTTACCTGCTGTAGCCAGAACCTGCTGAACGCCGTCGCCCATTTCAATGATAGATACATCGAATGTACCGCCGCCCAGGTCATAAACCATAACCTTCTGGTCGCCTTCCTTGTCGATGCCGTAGGAAAGAGCAGCTGCTGTAGGCTCATTGATGATTCTGCGTACATTCAGACCAGCGATCTGACCTGCGTCCTTTGTAGCCTGACGCTGTGCGTCTGTGAAGTAAGCAGGAACTGTGATAACAGCTTCTGTTACAGGCTGACCCAGATAAGCCTCTGCGTCTGTCTTCAGCTTCTGGAGGATCATAGCGGAAATCTCCTGGGGAGTGTACTTCTTGCCGTCAATGTCTACCTTGTAATCCTCGCCCATGTGACGCTTGATTGATGAAATTGTCTTGTCAGGGTTAGCAACAGCCTGACGCTTTGCGATCTGACCTACAAGTCTTTCACCTGTCTTGGAGAAACCTACTACTGAAGGAGTAGTTCTTGCGCCCTCTGCGTTTGTGATAACTACTGCGTTGCCGCCTTCCATAACTGCTACGCATGAATTTGTTGTACCAAGGTCAATACCAATAATTTTTCCCATAATAATCTCTTCCTTTCATTGTTTCGGGCTTCTGCCCTTGTTTATATATAATTTTTTCTTTTTTTGCCTTAACCTCTCCACCGCTAAAGCGGTTCCCCTCTCCTTTCAGGAGAGGCTTTTTATTCGCTGGATTTTAGTTACAGGTGAAATTTCAGCAATTTGCAAAAATTTCTGTGCCTAAGGCTCTCCTGAAAGGAGAGCTGTCAGCGAAGCTGACTGAGAGGTTTTCCTACGCCTTAACCGCCACAACGGCAGGTCTTATAAGTCTGTCACCTAAGGTATATCCCTTCTGATAAACCTCGCAGACCTTGTTTTCCTCGAAATCGCCTTCCTCCACCTGTCTTATGGCATTGTGGAGATTGGGGTCGAAGTCCTCACCCAGAGGATCAACCTCCGTGATACCCAGCTTTTCAAATGCCTTCTGCAGCTGGCTGTAGGTCAGCTCAACGCCCTTTTTGTAGGTTTCATCAGAACATTCCGCCGCCACTGCCCTGTCAAAGGTATCAGCCACATTCAAAAGCTCCTTTATGCAGTCAGCCTTTGCGTCGCCGTATATCTTCTTTTTCTCCTCTGCGGTGCGGTTGCGGTAATTCTGATATTCCGCCATGAGCCTTAAATGCTGATCTTTGCCAGATTCCAGTGCTTCCTCAGCCTTTGAAAGGGCGTCTTTCAGCGTATCAAGTTCAGAGGATTCCTCAGCGGCACATTCTTCCGCTGCATCTTCTGCACTGACTTCCTCTGTTTCTGCTGTGTTTTCCTCAGCAGCCGCAGGGTCATCTTTCATAAGCTCGTCAAGTTCTTTATTCTTCATTGCCTTCTTCCTTTCCCTCACCCTCTCCCGAAAGGAACCGGGTAAGCTTTTCTGTAAAATAATCTATATAAGGTATTATTTTGGCATAATCAAGTCTGACGGGACCTATAACTCCCAGTGAGCCCACTGTTTTTCCGCCCTTCTGATATTTTGAAACTATCATGCTTGAATTACCGATTGCGAAGCTGTCGTTCTCTTCCTCACCGAACATTATCTGAACGCCGCTCATGCTGTCGTCCAGAAGTCCTTCAAGCTCATTCTTATGTGAAATAAACCTTACAACCTCGCCCTTGTCAAGGTCGCCGCAGCTGAGCAGATTCTGTTCACCGGTAACAATGACCTCGTTTTTCTGGAGATCTCTCGACATCTCGCAGATGCCCTTTACAAGAGGTGAAAGCGCTACCATGTATGTTCCCACTGCCGTGATAAGCTTATCAAGCCTTTCATCGGAAAGCTCGGAAACAGATACGCCTTCTAAGTTCTCCTCAAGGAAATTTTTAAGGAACTCCATATGTTCCTCTGTAAGGTCAAATTCCATACGGCAGGCTTTGTTTTTTATCTTGCCGTTGGAGGTTATCAGAAGCACCACATAAAGACGTTTGCCTGTGGGAATTACCTCCACCTTTGAGATGACTGAATACTTCGGCGCAAAGTTTGAAACTACGGTAGCGCATTTTGTGATCTCAGCCAGTGCCGTAGAAGCACTCTGCAAAAGCAGCTCTTCCGTGAGAAGCCTTTCATCACCCAGCATTGCGTCAAGCCTTTGCTTTTCTGACTCTTCAAGCTCCGTCTTGCCTAATATTTCCTCTATATAAAGTCTGTAGCCGCTGAATGTGGGAATTCTTCCCGCTGAGGTGTGGGGCTGTTCAAGAAGTCCAAGCTCCTCTAAAACCGCCATATCGTTGCGCACCGTTGCAGCTGATACTTTGATATCAGGCATCATTGAGATTGTTTTGGAGCCTACCGGTTCGCCTGTTTTTATATAGTTGTCAACTACTGCTGCAAGTATCTGCAGCTTACGTGCATCCACTGTTCACCCTCCATTCTGGCAGATTAGCTTTTTAAGTGTTAGCACTCACACTCTCTGAGTGCTAATATTAATTTATCACACACCGGCATGAAAGTCAAGCACCTTTTCACATTTTCAGCGTTTTGTACAAATTAAGAAGGTTGAATATATCGCCTTTGGTGCAAATGTGAAAGATATTATGTGACCCATAATGATATATAATATAATAGTATAAATAAGACATCTGTCTTATATATGTTAATAAAAAACTCATTGACAACTTGCTGTTCAGTGTGTTAAAATGTTAAAGTAAAAACATAAAGGAGGCAAATCTTCATGAGAAACAATTCAGTTCAGATTATGACAAAAATCGCAATGCTTGCCGCAGTAATCGCAGTATGCAGCATAATATCCTTCCCGCTGCCCAGCGGTGTACCGGTAACACTTCAGACCTTTGCAATTGCACTTGCAGGCTTTGTCCTTGGCTGGAAATATGCACCCATTGCAGTGGCTGTTTATCTTGCAATAGGTTCTGTAGGCGTACCTGTATTCGCAGGCTTCAAGTCGGGATTTTCCGTGCTTTTCGGCGTTACAGGCGGATATCTCTGGGGCTTCATCGGAATGGCTGCCCTCTGCGGCGCTGCTGTGAATAAAAACAAGGTGCTTACAGGAGTATTGTCCATACTGGGTCTGGCAGTATGTCACCTCTTCGGTGTAATACAGTTTGCATTTGTATCCGGTTCATCACCTGTAGACGCATTCCTTCTGGCATCTCTTCCTTATCTCATCAAGGATATTATGTCAGTTGCAGTGGCTTATATGCTGGCATTTGCTGTTCAGAAGGTCATAAAGCTTCGCAGAGCGTAAATTTGATATTATCAAAACGGCAGTGCTTTCGGGTGCTGCCGTTTATTTGCGCGTAAACCTATTTTTAAATTATTTTCTGTAAAATCAATCATTTTATGTAGGGGCGACCATTGGTCGCCCGTTGTTAATGGAGTGTAAGCTTCGGGGATTTTGCACTATAATAATACTTGACAATTAAGAAAAACAGTTCTATAATAGTAAATGAAGCCGGAAAAAGGATTTTTTCGGCAAATCCGTTATAAAGGATGTGGTGTATATGGGCGAAAAGCTGGTGGAAGAGCTTGAAAACCGGACGGTGTTTACTATCCCTGTGGATATACCGCTGGTGGGTCCCATAGAAATTCATGAGTCCATTATTGTCATGTGGGGCATTATGGCGGCTATTATGATAGCTGTCCTCCTTATGACCAGAAAGCTGAGCATAGTTCCCGGCAAGGCACAGGCTTTGCTTGAAAAGGGCGTGGAATTCGTATACAGCTTCTTCGGCGACAATATGGGCAAAGCCGGCAGACGCTATGTGCCTTATTTAAGCTCAGTGCTGCTGTATCTGTGTATTTCCAATATGATCGGTATGATCGGCTTCGGAATAAAGCCACCTACAAAGGATATAAATGTTACTGTGGCATTTGCCCTGCTGAGCATTATTCTGATTGAGGCAGCGGCATTCAGAGGACACGGCGGATTATTAGGCTTCCTTAAATCATTCCTGAAGCCTATGCCTATCATGCTGCCAATCAACATTATGGAAATAGCCATAAGACCCTTGTCGCTCTGTATGCGACTTTTCGGTAATGTACTGGGTGCATTCGTTGTAATGAAGCTTATTGAACAGGTCTGCGGTGCAATTCTGCCAATGGTGTTCAGTATGTACTTTGATGTGTTCGACGGTGCAATTCAGGCGTATGTATTTGTATTCCTGACGTCCCTGTTCATAGGCGAAGGAATTGAAGAGGAAAATGAAAGACTCGAAGCAGCCGAAAAGCTGAGAATAAAG
>JBJERG010000008.1:0-2285 GCA_051882155.1 Ruminococcus sp. | reverse complement strand
AGTTGTTGTGGTGGTAGTTGTTGTTGTTGTGGTAGTTGTTGTTGTGGTGGTCTGACCGCCGGATGACTCTGAAACGCCGTCAGTCAGTGCCATCAGATAAACAAAGGGAGAGTTCCAGTAAATGGTAATTTCATTAGTGGAATAGCTTTCCAGATCGTCAATGTAGCATTTAGCCGCAGGTGCTGATGAAAGCTGAGCCTGTGCTGCCGGATCTTCAAGATTCTGGTTCACGCCGCCTACCAGCATACCGGGCATAGCCTTATTCATAGCTGCCGAAGGACGGTGATGTGGATTCTGAGGAGATACTGTGCCATAGCCTGTTACGAAGCAGACGCCGAGAGGATTGCTTCCCAGCAGATAGCTGAGGTTTGACTCTGCCGTTGTAAGATAGCTCTTGTCGCCTGTCAGTCTGTATGCCATGCCTGTGTATATGCCTGCATTTGCAATGGTCATATTGCTGCCCCAGTAATAGTCAAATATGGGTGAACCGTAAAGGCTCTTTGAAGTTGCGGATCTATAGCTGTCAGCCTGTGACAGGAAATTGCTCTTAACTGTATTGTAGAGAGAATCTGATGCGGATACGCCCTCCATTGTAAGGTAAGCGATTGCACCGTATGAGCCTACAGTTGCCCAGTCAAGACCGGAAGCATTGCTCATGCTTCTGAATTTATTCAGATATGTCTGGTCCTTTGTAGCTCTGTACATCTGAGCAGCTGCCCAGTAACGTTCGTCGGTGTCGCTGTTGTCTTCGTATGTGCCTGTTGATACATCGCCGGGATTGTTGTAAATGCGGTTCGGGTTGTATTCCAGGAAGTTCCATGCTTTTTTAGCTGCATTAAGGCAGGTGTCTGCAAAGTTTGCGTCAATATTTCTGTAGAATTCATAAGCTAAAGCCATAGAAGCACAGAAATCAGCTGTTGCCATTGTGGAAACGGGAGTTACGATAAGCTCAGCTGTTTCATTCTGAGGCATTACAAAGCCCGGGAAGTTCTGACAGGTTACCTTATGATATACGCTGCCCTCAGAGGTCTGCATTTTCAGCATCCACTGAAGCTCGTATTTTACCTCGTCCAGAATATCCGGAATGCCATTGCCGCTTTCGGGAATGCCTGTATTGTCACCGAATGCAGAAGGTGCTGCTTCATAGGCGTAAAGCAGGTCTGCAACGGTTTTTGCCGCAGGAGAAACATATCTTCCGTAATCCCCGGCGTCATGCCAGCCGCCGGAAACGTCAATGTAATTATTTGTGCCGTAAACCTTAGCCATGGATGTATGGCAGGCAGGATGACCGAAGGTGCTGTCATTCACTGATGTTCCGCATCTCTGGAGATAGAGCATACGAACGGCATCCTTAAGAAGATCGTCATAAACGCCGTCGCTGATTGTAAATTCATAGGAACGGGGCATATTGCCGCAGGTGATGTAATATGTACCAGGCTGAGTTACAGCTGAGAAATCACCCAGATAATCAGTTTCCTGTGCGCTGCTGTTGTAGGTCTTATCAGTAAGATTGCCTGTAAAAACTGTATTGCCTGTGGAAGCATTTACTACAGAAAATTCAGATTCATTTGATACACCTCTGAAAACAGCAGTTTTCTTCTGACCGGTGCTGAATCCCACCTGGTTAAGGAGAATTCCTGCGTCACCTGCCGGAGTATTGCCGTTATTTCCGCTGCTGCTGTCGTCCAGTGACTCAACAACAACGTTGTCGATATAAACAGTATGGCTGCCAAGACTGCCGCTCTGGTTGCCGCAGTTGATAACAAGACGTGCCGCACTGTCGCTTGATGATGACATTGTGAATGTGTTTTCAACCTTCTGTGAGCCGGATGAAAGGCTTGCCAGCTTCCACATATATGAGCTGTAGGAACCGCTGTTCTGCTGAATGATAATTTCCACATCACGGCTTACAGTTGATGAAATGTCACATGAAAACTTGTATCTTGTACCCTGGTTAAGGGAAATGGAATCGGTGCAGAATGCCTGTACCGCATATCCGCAGTCACCGGTATTTGAAACGGAAACTGCCAGCTGACCGCCGGATACTGATAATGAACCGGAGCCGCCGCCCTGGGTGTAAACATCCCAGCCGTAAGAGGAACTGTCAAATGTTCCGTTTGATATCATGTTGTCTGCTGCTGCTGAAAATGACGGTACACAGGTAAGACCTGCTGCACAAGCTGCCAGAATGGCAATTGTTTTTTTAATTCTTGTAAATTGCATTTTGTATTCCTCCTTAGTTTCTTAGATAATCCCTTTCACTTGTTAATATTATACATAGATCG
>JBJERG010000007.1:0-2297 GCA_051882155.1 Ruminococcus sp. | reverse complement strand
AACCCACGTAACCAGCTTGGAAGGCTGGAATTCTACCATTGAACTACACCCGCATTTTTTATTCATTGCTCTCACAACATTATCTATTATACCACAGCTTGTATTATTTGTCAAGCATTTTTCATATTATTTTTTTAAAGAAATAGCGGATTGCTGAAGCGCAATCCGCTACCTACAACTTAATAAAATTAACTAAATTTTACATCAAGCTCTCCGTTTTCATTAACACATATATTCAGCGACCGGATATCTCCATTATTATCTATGATAATGCTCGCTATCTTATCTTCAATTTCCTGTCGGATAACACGTCTTATATCACGTGCTCCGTAAGGCTTGCCATATGACTTCTTTGCAATTTCTGAGAGAGCTGACTCCTCATAACTGAGGGTAATGTTTTTCTCTTCAAGCGGCTCTTTCATTTCATCTATCATCAGAGCGGCTATCTTTTCAAAATCATTTTCTGTAAGATTTTTGAAAACTATTATCTCATCAATTCTGCTGATAAATTCAGGACGCAGAAATTCACGCAGGGCCTTCGTCGCACGTTCCCTTGTTATCTCATTTTCAGTACGGTTAAATCCAACTCCTACGCTCTTATCAGTAGAGCCAGCGTTCGATGTCATACAGATAATTGTATTCTCAAAGCTTACTGTTCTGCCCTGTGCGTCATCAATTTTTCCTTCATCAAGAATCTGCATCAGAATGTTCATTACATCAGGGTGTGCCTTTTCTATTTCATCAAAGAGAATAACTGAATACGGCTTCCTTCTGACCTTCTCCGTAAGCTGTCCTGCCTCATCGTATCCCACATATCCGGGAGGTGAACCGATCATTCTTGCCACAGAATGCTTCTCCATAAATTCTGTCATATCAAGTCGAATAAGTGGTTCTGTGGAATCGAACATTGTTTCTGAAAGAACCTTTACAAGTTCCGTTTTTCCTACACCTGTAGGTCCTACAAAAATAAATGACGCCGGTCTTCTTCTCATTGAAAGCTGCACTCTTGTTCTCTTAATTGCATTTGCAAGAAGATGTACAGCTTCATTCTGACCGATTACACGTTTGCTGAGGCTTTCTTCAAGATTAGAAATCTTTGTAAATTCTGATTCCTCAATTTTATTAGCAGGAATACCCGTCCAGAGCTCAATAACTTTTGCAAGATCCTTTTCAGTTACTTTAACTTCTTCAAGTTTTTTAGCAAGCTGTTCAATCCGATCCTTAACCTTTATGAGGTCACCCTTCACCTTTGCAAGCTTTTCAAAGTCAATTTCCATTTCCTCTTCAATAGCTTTTTCTTCCTCAAGAAGCTGAAGCTGTTCTGCAATTGCGGCGTCATATTCTGCTATTTCCGGTGAACGCAGACACGCACAGGCACAGCTTTCATCAAGAAGATCTATTGCCTTATCCGGAAGAAATCTGTCTGTAATATATCTTTCAGAGAGCTTTGCGCAAAGGCGAACAATATATTTTGAAACGTGAACCCTGTGATAAGCCTCATAATATTTCTTTATTCCCTCCAGTACCTCAACTGTTTCTTCAACTGTCGGCTCATTTATTGTAACCGGCTGGAAACGTCTTTCAAGGGCAGAGTCCTTCTCAATATATTTTCTGTATTCTTCAAAGGTAGTAGCTCCGATAACCTGAACCTCACCTCTTGAAAGTGCCGGCTTAAGAATATTTGCAGCGTTCATAGCACCTTCAGAATTGCCTGTACCCACCAGATTATGAAGCTCATCTATGAACAGGATAATATTACCTTCCTGTTTTACCTCGGATACAAGTCCTTTCATGCGGCTTTCAAACTGTCCTCTGAACTGTGTGCCTGCAACAAGTGCAGTAAGATCAAGAAGATAGACCTTTTTATTTTTAAGGTTGAAGGGAACATCACCGGCGCTTATACGCTGTGCAATTCCTTCAGCAATTGCAGTTTTACCAACGCCAGGTTCACCTATAAGGCAGGGATTATTCTTAGTACGGCGTGAAAGGATCTGAATAACTCTTGAAATTTCCCTGTCCCTGCCAATAATAGCGTCAAGCTTTCCTTCATCAGCCCGCTCACTTAAATTAGTACAGTAATTTTTAAGAAATTTAAGCTCTTTTTTCCGCTTGTTCTTTCCATCCTTATCAGATCTGTCGCCTTTTCTCTTGCCAAAAAACGCCTCAAAGGGATTATTGTCAAGTGATTCTGAATCTTCTGTTTCCGCAGGAAGATCCTGTTCTTCAGGATTTTCATGCTCCTCATTCTGTGAATTCTGAACTGAGCGCATCATATCCTGAAGAAAATTAGGCATTAG
>JBJERG010000006.1:0-2314 GCA_051882155.1 Ruminococcus sp. | reverse complement strand
ATTTGCTGTAAATTTCATAGTCTTTCTTTGTGAAAACATTGAATATCACCTCTATGTTATGGCTCTTATGGAATGCTCTGACTGTGTCAACTGCAATTTCTGCTGCCTCATTCTGCGGAAAGCCGAACACGCCCGTTGAAATACAGCAGAAAGCAATGCTTTTGATTTCATTCTGTACAGCAAGTTTAAGGCAAGACTGGTAGCAGCTTTGGAGGAGTTCGCAATGCCTGTCGGTAAGCGTGCCCTGCACAATCGGTCCCACGGTGTGTATTACATAATCGCATGGCAAATTATATGCAGGCGTGATTTTAGCACTTCCAGTAGGTTCTTCGTGTCCCTGTGCCTGCATGATTTGTGTACATTTGTAACGCAAACGAACACCGGCAAACGTGTGAATACAGTTGTCGATACAATTGTGACATGGCTGCCAGCAGCCTGTCATTCCGTAATTGGCGGCATTGACAATAGCACCGCATTTCAGTGTGGTAATATCACCTTTCCAGAGATAAATGCCATTTTCCACCGACTGTAAATCTGCAATATCCGTAATGCCCTTACCTGCAGTCAATTTTGTGAGGAATTCATCTTCGGCTCTGAGATATTCCTCGTCAGCCGAAATTGTCGGGCGGATATTTACAAGACTGCGGTAAAGCCGGAACTGCTCTGCTTCATCATCAGGGACCTCCAAATTTTCCATATCTGAGCGTTCCGAAAGAAGATAATTTATCAGATATAATAATTTTTCATTTGCCATGATATCACCTTATTTCAACTGCTCCTACTGGGCAGATATTCATACAATTTCCGCAGTGCAGACAGTTTTCCTGCCGAATGACTGCTTTGCCACCAACAAAGTCTATACTGCTTTGAGGGCATACTTTCCGGCACGCCTTACAGCCATTGCATTCTGCATTGATGTAATACCCGCTTTCTTTTTCATCTGCACCGCCAAATGTAAAAGAGATACGTTCGATAGGCTTTTTCGATAAGTCGAACCATTCTCCGCTGCCCTCATAAATCTGAAATACAGTCAGTGCAGAAACACTTTCCGCAGTAGGATAAATTTCACGCATATACGGATTTTTCTCAAACAACAACAGCAGTCTATCTGTGCCGATTTCTTTTACCTTGCCATGAATGGAAAGAGCAGTTCTCGACATAGTATCATCGCCTTTCATTCCGGTAAGTGCGATATATCCCATTTGTTTCAAACGGCGGTAAAAGCCTTTTCCCTTTGCGGTAAGAAAGTAAAGACCATTTTCATCAAAATCCATAATATCCATGGCACAAGTCACAGGAAATCCATTCTCATCCACAGTTGCGGCAATTACTGAATGAATTTCATTTGTAAGGATTCTGAAAAAATCTATTTTTTGCATAAACGTACCTCCACTGCAAACAGGGACTGTCAGCACACTCTGACAATCCCTGCGCCTTTATTCGACTGAATTATTCTGCAACAACGCTGATTCTCTGCTGAATATGATCTCCTTTGACAAGCTCGTCAACCATTGCAATCGCATAATCTGCATAGCTGATCACGCTTTCGCCCTTGGAATTCAGCACAAGCTCCTCACCGCCGAGAATATACTTGCCTGTTCTTGCACCATCTGCCTGAAAATCACCGGCAGGACTGATATATGTCCACTTAACGTCGTTTCTATCACGCAGATTTTTGAGAGCTGTATCATGAGCAGCCGCAAGAGGTTTAAAAGCGTCGGGAAAATCTGCGCCGTCTGCAACAGTCAGAGTATATTCGGGATTAACATACAGGCTTCCGGCTCCGCCCACGATAAGCAGACGAGTGTTACTTTCAGACAGAAGATTGCATAGATGTTCTGCTGCTTTTGGAATCTGTGGAATGGTTTCAGGTGTCCATGCACCGAATGCGTCAACAACAGCGTCGAATCCCTTCAGATCTTCAGCAGTCAGATTGAACAGATCTTTGGTGATAACATTCTCTGCGGCAGACTTGTTTTTTCCTCTTACTACAGCAGTAACGTCCAGGCCTCTGTTGACTGCCTCCTTTGTGATAAGCTGTCCTGCTTTTCCGTTTGCACAAATAACTGCGATTTTCATAATAGTGTTCCTCCTGAAAGTGATATAGTTAATTGACTTTTTCGGAAGATGTAAGCGCTTCATCTCTTTCCTTGATTCTATGATAACACAGCTTTTAACACTTGTAAAGTAGGCACTTTTTTGTGGTATAGTTACCTGGAGGTAACCTTTGCGCAGTTTCTGGAAAAATCCGCAAAAAATTTTTTCTTGATTTTTATATCGGTATATGCTAAAATGTATCTGAAAGCAAGATCGG
>JBJERG010000005.1:0-2337 GCA_051882155.1 Ruminococcus sp. | reverse complement strand
TCTTATTTTCCTCTGTTTTTCACATAACGCCAATTATTTCCATATATTTTGCAGAATCAAACAGATTTCCTATCTCAATATAAAAATATTCTTATTGATAATAGCTATTGACAAGACAATAATAAAATGCTATAATATAAATGTAATCACAAAACTTTCCGGGTTACAGAATTTATATCAGGAGGACTATTAAAATGAGTAAATATGTATGTTCAATTTGCGGTTATGTTCACGAAGGCGACAGCGCACCGGAGTCATGTCCGATCTGCAATGCACCCGCTGAAAAATTCACAAAGCAGGAAGAAAACCAGACCCAGTGGGCTGATGAGCACGTTGTAGGCGTAGCACAGGGCGTTGATGAGGAGATCATTGCCGGTCTTCGTGAAAACTTTACAGGTGAATGCACAGAGGTAGGTATGTACCTTGCTATGGCACGTGTTGCTCATCGTGAAGGATATCCGGAAATTGGCATGTACTGGGAAAAGGCTGCATTTGAAGAAGCTGAACACGCTGCAAAGTTTGCAGAGCTGCTGGGCGAGGTTGTAACAAGCTCAACAAAGAAGAATCTTGAAATGCGTGTTGCCGCTGAATCAGGCGCTTGCGCCGGCAAGAAGGCTCTTGCTGCAAAGGCTAAGCAGCTTAATCTTGACGCTATCCATGATACAGTTCATGAAATGGCTAAGGACGAAGCAAGACACGGCAAGGCTTTCGAGGGTCTGCTGAACAGATACTTCAAGTAATTAAAAGAACTGAATACAATAAAAGGGCTGCCTTAACAATCCTAAGGCAGCCCTTATTTTTCATGTAGATTTTCAGGAATCAATTTCGCATATAAAGCCGATACGTTCTTTACGGTAACATTTCAGTGCAAGGTCACTGTTGTCATTAAGACTCCACTTGTCTTTAATTTGCCACATCATTATATAAGGTTCAAGAGGCTGACCGTCTGAAGTATAATCTCTGCCTGAGGGCTCACTGCCGAACCAAAGTCCATTCTCATCAATGTAATCAAATTCCTCGCCGTTAAGCCATTCAGCCGTCACATTTCCATTATCGGAAATATAGCTGCGTCCTCCGAGCCACACATATTTCAGCTGAGTTTTGGAAAGCTGTGATAATATCTCGTTGTAATCCTCATCACAGGTTATATATGCAAGATGTCCGCCCATATCCTCACAGCGGCTCTTTGCGTCTTCCCAGCTGCAGGCTTCGGAAACAACAATGAACTTCTTTTTCGGTTCAGGTTCAGTCGGAGGCTCTGTAGGCGGTTCTGTGGGCGGTATAGTGGCAATAGTTGTGACTTCCACTGTTTCTATAGCAGCTTCTGAATCTGCTGCTGATGTTCCTTCCTCATTTGCAGATTCTTGAACATCAACCGACTGTGATGTATTTCCAGCCTCCATTTTATAGTTTATTTCATTATTATATCTGTCATCATTCCGGACAAGCAGTAAAATGAGCAAAGCAATTCCTATAAGAAGCACCGATGCCAGAATAATAATAACTGCAACCAGCACGCTTGTATTTTTACCCTTATTTACTGCCGGATTTTCAGCTGGAAAAGGTATCTCGCTTCCATAATCCACAGGCTGATCAAAGGGTCTTTGAACAGGTTGTTCGACAGGCTGAACTCTTATTTCTTCCCTGACAAGCTTTGAGCCGCAATTTTCACAATACACATCATTAAGCGTGTAATACCTGCCGCATTTAGGGCATATTTTTCTTACATTACTCATACAAACTCTCCTCTATAAGTTAATTAATAAGATATGATACTATCAAATTTCCCTATTCATATTCACTATTGTCCGTTTCAGATACATTTTCTGAGCTTTCCGCAATCTCAGAAATAACAGCTGATGTTGTTGTGACAGCATCTGAATAAACTAACGTATCGGAATTTACAGGCGGTGATGTAGTTTTTGCTTTGTATGCCCCGGAAGCATATGTTCCGGAAAATACCGGCTTATCAGTATAAACCATGCTTTCGGATTCTGCTGCAGACGTATTAAAAGCTGTCGGTTCAGTGGAAGCTGTACTTCCTTCTACAAACTGAAACTGTGTAACACTCATTTCCGTACCGGTTGTGACAGTGGTGGAAACTGATGTTTCCGTAACCGGCGAGGTTTCCTCATTTTCTGCGCCGGGATTACTTCTCATTATAAAAAAGCATATTACAGACAATGCCGCAGCGATACACAAAATGATCGGCAATATCCATACTTTCCAGTTTTTGCCGGAAGACTCTTTTTGCATACCAGTATCACAGTAAAAATCATCACAATAATTGTCATCTGAATTAAGTTCCGGTTCTTCATGAATAAAAACGGTTTTAGA
>JBJERG010000004.1:0-2359 GCA_051882155.1 Ruminococcus sp. | reverse complement strand
TTATAGCATAAATCCCAAAAAAAGTAAATAGTTTTTTACGTATCCTTTTTAATTTTTTCATAGGCTGTTCTGAGCTGTATGTCCTCTTTTATGTCGGGATTTCCGAAATTCGGAATAAAGTCCTCCGGAAGAGTTATTTCATAATCCGGCGTTATGCCTGTTCCATGATAGCATTCGCCCCGTACCGTCTGATAGGTGGCAACAGTCAGTGTTAATGCGCCATCTGAAAGTTCAATTGTATTCTGCATTATTCCCTTTCCATATGTGGTATCGCCTACCAGAAATGCCTTGTCAAAATCATGGAGGGACGCTGCGAAAAGTTCCGCTGCACTTGCTGTATTTTCATTTACAATTACAGCCATGGGAATATCAAGCTCATCTGCATCGGATCTTATTATTGTTTCCACTTCGCCGTTTCCATATGTGGCGGTGGCTATATTTCCCTCCGGAAGAAGCGGATCCAGCATTTTTTTAAGAGAAGAAAGCATTCCTCCTCCGTTGTTCCTTACGTCGAATATTATCGCCTTTGCGCCCTCATCCAGCAGTCTGTTAAGGGCATTCAGAAACTGCTCATCTGTGTTTTCTCTGAAGGCTGAAACGCGTATATATCCTATATTCCCTTCAAGCATCTGCCCTTCAGAAGTTGTTACAGATATTTCGCTTCTTGTTACGGTAAATTCCTTTTCTTCATCGCCACGTTTAACAGTCAGCTGTACCTTTGTATTTTCCTCGCCCTTTACAGAAGCAACCGCCTCATCATAGCCTGTATCCGACACTTTTTTGCCCTCAACGGCTGTTATGATATCTCCTGCTTCTATGCCGGATTTATCGGCAGGATAACCTTCCGCCACCTCAACGATCAGAAGTCCTTCCTCATCATATTGCACTGTTACGCCAATGCCGGTTTGCGTGCCGGATTCCACCGTCTGCCAGTCGCTGTACTCCTCGGCGGTAAGATATGAGGAATAAGGATCATCAAGTCCATACACATATCCCTTCAGTGCTCCCTCCATGGCAGCTTCTTCATCATGATTCTTATAAAAATTCTGATTTACGCAGGATTCCAGTTCCATAAGCTTATCATATTTCCGAAGCTGATCCTGGAGTTCACCGTTTGTTCTGTAAAGCATTGCTCCAGCAAGCCCAAGCATTATTACTGCTGTCACCAGCAGACAGAATACCGCCTTCGTTTTGCCTTTATCTTCCATAAAACAGCACCCTTTCTTCTAAAAAAGGCAGAGGATTCTTTTATTGCCCCTGCCCTTTTAAATATTCTATACGCTTTTCTATAAAAATATGTGGCTTAGTCTATTATCAGACCCATTAATAAAGATATTTTTCAGGATCCACTCTTGTACCGTTAAGTCTTACCTCATAGTGAAGGTGCGGTCCGGTGGAAAATCCTGTTGAGCCAACATACCCTACCGTCTGTCCCTGGGAAACACTCTGACCCTGGGAAACTGCCACAGATGTAAGATGAGCATAAACTGTAGCGTATCCTCCGCTGTGCTGTACGATAACATAGTTTCCGTATCCGCCGCCGCATCCGCAGCTTGATGATTTGCCGTAGTTATGAGTACATCCGCTGTTTACGTAAATAACTGTACCGCTGAGTGAGGCTACAGCAGCCGCTCCGGAGATTCCTCCTCCGGCAATGTCAATACCGCTGTGATGTCTGCCCCATCTTGGTCCGAAACCGCTTGTAAGGGTATAGAAGCCCGGACAAGGCCAGCCGAAACGTGTTGAAGGTGCGGGTGCAGGTGCAGGAGTTGTAGTCTGGACAGTAGTCTGCACAGGCGCCTGTGTTTTGACTGTTGTCTGAGTCTGCACTGTTTTCTGAGTCTGTGCAGTTCCCTTGGTTGTCTGAACTCCGCCGTTTCCTGTGTTATTCTGCGTCTTTGTCACGGTTGTTGTTGTAGGCTTTATAACAGGCTTTGCAGCAGTAGTTGTTGTTCTCTTTGCAGCCTCTTCTGATTCCTTCTTTTTACGCTCAGCTTCAAGAATAGCCGCAAGAATACGTGCATCCTCAGCTTCAAGCTCCTTGTTTGCCGACTCCAGGTCTGCTATATCGTCATTAAGAAGAGCCTCTTTTTCCTTCAGCATTTCAGAATACTCCACAGATTTCTCAAAATCATCCTGAAGATCCAGTATAGCTGTTTTCAGTTCCTCCTTGGCATCTTCCTGTTCTTCAAGCTGAACATTCAGCTCCTCTTTCTTTTTTTCAAGATGTTCCTTTTTCTCATTGCATTCGGTAATATCATCTCTCAGACCATTTACAAGATCGTTATCATGCTTTGCGATACGGGATATCATATCATACTTTGAAAGAAAGTCGAAGAAATCCGTTGCACCCACAAGT
>JBJERG010000003.1:0-11744 GCA_051882155.1 Ruminococcus sp. | reverse complement strand
CAGATACGGGTATTAACGCCGCATACTCCTCCTATGCAGCTGCACAGAAGAATAAGGATCAGTTTCATAAATGTACCGGCGCCGCTGAAGCTTTTGAGCAGTATTATTCCGAAAAGAAATACTGTCAGATAGATAAAAACACCTGCACATAGTCCCACAAGCAGACCCCGCCTGCGCCGGCGCTTTGCTATAATAAAACCTGCTGCAAAGCTTCCGGCACATAATGCAATTGCAGCCATACATGAAACCAGATCGTCTGATGCGTCAAAGCATGATATCAGCAGCGAAAAGCCGGATATAAGTATTATTATTACAAGCAGTCCTGCCGCCGCTGCACATATGGTACAGCAGCATTTTGAATTCCGAAACTTTTCTTTAAACCTTCTGCATTTCATTCTCATAATGTCACCTCCGCATAAATATGCAGCTGAAACATTTTATGCAGAGGAAATTTATCTTATGCTGCCGGAAGAATATCCTTCCACGCAACATCAATACCTGCTGCTTTCATTGAATAATAAGAAAGAACAAGCGTGGCGTCATAAATATCAAGTTTTCCGTCACCGTTTGCATCGGCATAATCCTTATTGAATTTACCGTCTATTTTCATGGGAACACCTGCGGCAGAACATGAATAATACTGCAGAATAATCCCTGCATCGATAATGTCCACAATACCATCATCGTTAGCGTCACCTATGTTCTCTTCATTTACAATAGTTTTCTTGCTGACAGCTACATATATTGGCTCAGCATATGATTCTCCCGCAGCATTATATCCTGTTACGGAAATTTTGTAAACTCCTGTCATGGAAAGTATAATGCCTATTTTTGAACCCGAAAGCATATATTCGGATTCTGTACCATTTGGAGCAGTTATCAGAATATAATAGCTCTCAGCATTGTCGCTCTCAATGTAAAGATAAAACATCTCTCCTGCATATGGAGTGTCAGAAGAGGGATTGACATTAATATAAGCAGGCGGTTTAAGTTCTGTTGTCAAAGCAGTAGTAGTTGTTTCAGTTGCAGTGGATTGCGTTGCTGTGAATGTTGTGGTTGTTTGTGCAGTTGTTGTTTCAGTCCGGGTTGTTGTGGTGGTTGTAACAGAAGTAAGAGTTGTTGTCTGTATAGGAGTATTCTGTAAGGTCTGCTCAATATCATATCCGCCGCAAAGAGTCATGTATCTGAGAGCCGTTGCGTCATTGCTCGTATTTCCGCTTGTGCCGTTTGTAATAAGCTTTTTCAGTCCTCCTACGCCAAGAGCATGAGCAGAGGCTATCATACCTGAAAATGTCATTTTAACGCCGCTTACTTCAGTATCAATATAGGATGTAATCCCCATATTTTTAGCATAATACAGAATTTTTCTGTGTGAAGCAAGAACTGCATAATCCTGACCTTCCTCTGAAGCAAGAAATGTTTCCTTGCTTGTAATGCCAAATGAAGCTGCCAGCTCAGTCCAGTTCCCTGAAGCGTCAAGAAAACCTATTTCCTGCAGTCCCAATGTACCAATCTGCCATCTGCCAAGATACTGTCCGCTTACGGCTGAATAATTATTTCCGGATTCAGTTTCTCCAAGCACATAAAGAAATTCGCCGTATTGGTCAGAATAATCAGAATTTTCATAAGCGCTTGCTCTTGTTAATGTATCAGGTCTGAACATAACCCCAAACAGGAGCATAGCCGCTGTAATGAACGCACCAAGCTTAGTGCCTGTATTCCTTTGAAAGATCTGCATATAACACCTCCGCAAAAAGCAAAATGAGAGAAGCATTTTACAGCTACTCTCATTTTCAGCCTTCAGACTAAAAAGATTTCAGCAATATCACTGCCAGGCAGTCTGTTAAAATCAATCCTTCAGCATTCCCTGATCATCATTGTTTTCAGAAGAATCGGCATTTTTGCCCTTTTTCTTTGCTTCCTTCTTCTTCTGAGCTTCAGATGCAGCTGCTTCACGTGCTCTTTCAGCGTCTTCACGGACAGTAACATTTTCCTGAATAGCCCACTTCTTCATTCTCAGCCGGCTTCTGTCACCGCCGCATTCGATAACAACAGTATCTTCTGTTGTCTTTACAACAAGGCCAACTATTCCGCCTATAGTAACGACCTCATCACCCACGCAAAGATCACGCTGCATTGCCTTCTGTTCCTTTTCCTTCTTCTTCTGAGGACGGATAAGGATAAAGTACATTACTGCAAAAAGAAGCACCATAATCAGCAATGATGGTATCATAGATGAAGGTCCGCCCTGTGCAGCAGTTTCGCCGGCAGCAGAAGCAGACACTGTCATAGCACTTGCTGCAAGAGCAGCCATAGATGTAATAAGTCCATATTTTGCAAATCTCTTTTTCATTAGAACTATTCCTTTCTGTCAGGTGCGGCACTGCCGCATCGGATAATTACTTGCTTCTGATATATTCATCAATAGATGCGGCAGCCTTTTTGCCTGCACCCATAGCAAGGATTACAGTAGCGGCACCTGTTACAGCGTCACCGCCTGCATAAACGCCGTCCTTTGTGGTAGCCATTGTTTCTTCATCAACTACCAGACAGCCTCTGCGGTTTGCTTCCAGACCCTTTGTTGTGGAACGGATAAGCGGATTCGGTGATGTACCGATAGACATGATAACAGTATCAACGTCCAGAATATATTCGCTGCCCGGAATCTCTACAGGTCTGCGTCTGCCGCTTTCATCCGGTTCACCCAGTTCCATGCGGATACACTTCATTCCGCAGACTCTGCCCTTTTCATCGCCGATGATCTCTGTAGGATTATTGAGGTTCAGGAACTCAACGCCCTCTTCCTTTGCGTGATGTACTTCTTCAACACGGGCAGGCATTTCAGCCTCAGAACGGCGGTATACGATATAAACGTGTTCTGCACCCATTCTCAGTGCGCTTCTTGCAGCGTCCATAGCAACGTTGCCGCCGCCTACAACTGCAACAGACTTTGAACGGATAACAGGTGTATCGTATTCATCAAGATAACCCTTCATAAGGTTGATTCTTGTAAGATATTCATTAGCGGAGCATACGCCTACAAGAGCTTCTCCGGGAATACCCATAAATCTGGGCAGACCTGCACCGGAGCCTACAAATACAGCCTCGAAGCCTTCTTCCATAAGTTCATCAATTGACAGAACCTTACCGATAACCATGTTTGTTCTGATATCAACGCCCATATCCTTAAGACTGCTGATTTCCTCCTGAACTATCTGCTTAGGCAGACGGAATTCAGGGATACCATACATAAGTACGCCGCCTGCAACCTGGAATGCTTCAAAAATTGTTACCTCATAGCCCAGTTTAGCAAGGTCGCCTGCACAGGTAAGGCCTGCAGGACCGCCGCCTACTACGGCAACCTTATGTCCGTTTGAAGGAACAGCTGATGTTTTCTTTCCGCCGTTACTGCGTACATAATCAGCTGCAAAGCGCTCCAGTCTGCCGATGCCTACCGGTTCGCCCTTTACGCCACGGACGCACTTACCCTCGCACTGGCTTTCCTGAGGACATACACGTCCGCAGACAGCAGGAAGGCTGTTTGTCATTGTAATTGTATCATATGCACCCTCAAAGTCACCTTCTGCGATCTTTCCGATAAAATCCGGGATCTTAACGCCTACAGGGCAGCCCTTTACGCAGGGCATTGCCTTACAGCCAAGGCATCTTGAAGCTTCTTCCTGTGCCATTGCAGCAGTATAGCCTGTAGATACCTCTTCAAAGCATCTGGCACGTTCCTTGGGATCACGTTCCGGCATGGGCACCTTTTCCATAGCCATATTAGCCATTGTGTTTTCTTCCTTTCTGTTATTTCTCTGCCTGCTTCATAAGGCGGCAGTCATGCTCCTGTTCACGGTAAGTACCGTTTCTGCGCATAAGCTCGTCAAAATCCACCTTGTGACCGTCAAAGTCAGGTCCGTCTACGCAGGCATATTTAATCTCTCCGCCAACGGTTACACGGCAGCCGCCGCACATTCCTGTACCGTCAATCATGATAGGATTGAGGGAAACGATAGTTTTAATATTATACGGTTCTGTTGTCTTGCACACAAACTTCATCATCGGAATAGGTCCGATAGCAATTACCATGTCATACTTCTTGCCGGAGTCGATTCTCTCCTGCAGAACAGCAGTTACAAGACCGTGTATTCCATAACTGCCGTCATCTGTACAAACATACAGATTTGTGCTTGCAGCCTTGAATTCATCCTCAAGAATAACGATATCTTTGTTTCTGAAGCCTGCGATAACATCCACCTCAACGCCCTTATTAAACAGGTGCTTAGCCTGAGGATATGCGATTGCACAGCCAACACCGCCGCCGATAACGCATACGGACTTAACATCCTCCGGAACCTCTGTAGCAACTCCCAGAGGACCTACCAGGTCAAGAATAGAATCGCCCTCGTTCAGAGCAGCAAGTCTTTTTGTGGAACCGCCCACAGTCTGGAATATAAGAACTATCCAGCCTTCTTCTCTGTCATAATCCGCAATAGTCAGCGGAACTCTTTCACCGTACTCATCAACACGGAAGATAATAAACTGACCGGGAAGAGCCTTCTTAGCAATCAGCGGTGCAGACACCTTTATCTTTACAACGTCCTGATTCAGTACTGTTTTCTCTATAATCGGAAACACAGTGTTCACCTCTCTCAGAATTATCACTTCTGCCGCAGCAGACATTTTTTATTATATCATATTTTTCACAGAATTTCAAGCATTTCTGTATAATTTTTTGCTGAGAAATCATGCAAAAAAATAAGCCGACCTATTGTCAGCTTATTTTTCAGACTGCAAATGCAGGTTTCTTACTCTTCGTCTTCCTGGTCTGATTCTTCAAAATCCTCAATGGAAATATCATCAAAATCAAATTCCAGAAGCTCGCCGCAGCAAGGACACTTCATTGAGCCTTCGTCCAGAATGGAATCAGCCAGCACGATAGTGTTCTCGCAGGTGGGACATACTGTTTCGTAAAGATCCTCGTCCTCATCGAAATCATAGTCCTCATCATCATCTTCGCCGTCAAAATCCTCGTCTTCGTCAAGGAGGAATTCCTCAACTTCTCCCAGGTCTTCGTCCAGATCCTCGCAAAGCTCTGTCAGCTCGTCCACCTGATCCTGAAGATCATCAATATACATTACGGCTGTTTCGAGAACTTCCATCATCTCGCTTAAAATTCTGCCTTCCTTAGTTGTAACATCAATTTCAAGTCCGGCTGCCAGACCTTTAAGATATGACATCTTTTCGCTCAGCTTCATATTGCTCACCTCTCAGTTTAGCAGTACTTATTCTTATGCACGTTCCATATATTCGCCTGTTCTTGTATCGATACGGATAATATCGCCTTGATCGATGAACAGCGGAACCTTGATCTCTGCGCCTGTTTCCAGAACTGCAGGCTTTGTTGCATTTGTTGCTGTATCGCCCTTGAAGCCCGGATCAGTTTCAGTAACCTCCAGCTCTACGAAGAAGGGCGGCTCAACGCCGAATACATTGCCTTTGTAGGACAGAACCTTTACCTCTGTATTTTCCTTTACGAATGCAAAGGACGGACCCAGCTTGGACTTGTCGATCGGAACCTGTTCATAGCTTTCCATGTCCATGAAGTAATACAGATCGTCTTCATTGTAAAGATACTGCATATCCTTGCGCTCAATGTAAGCTGTGGGATACTTGTCTGTAGGGTTGAAAGAACGCTCTACAACTGCGCCTGTAATAACATTCTTATACTTTGTGCGGACAAAAGCTGCGCCCTTACCCGGCTTTACGTGCTGAAATTCGATAACCTGTACAACGTTGCCATCCATCTCAAATGTTACGCCGTTTCTGAAATCGCCTGCTGAAATCATAATTAAACCTCCGTTAATGCAGTATTTCCGATTATTTTTGCTGCATCTTCTCCGGCAGCTCACGAAAATACATAATATATTTTTATTATACTACAAAAAAATCATTTTGGCAATACCTGTTTACAGAAAAATTTCTTCTATGTTATAAAATTATCATATTTTTGGGTGCAAGGGTCAGATTCTCGCAGCCATTGTCTGTTACAAGCACAAAATCCTCTATCCTTACGCCGAATTTCCCCGGCAGATATATGCCCGGTTCCACCGTTACAACATTTCCGCTGCGGAGAACGGGCGTACTGATGGGTGAGGCATTCGGATATTCATGTATCTCCATGCCAACGCCATGTCCAAGTGAATGACCGAAGCATTCACCGTATCCTGCCTTTGCAATATGTTCTCTTGCTATGGCGTCAAGCTGCTGACCTGTAATGCCAGCACGAACTGCGGCAAGTGCCTTTTCCTGCGCTTCCAGAACAACATTGTAAACACATTTCATTTCATCAGAGGGCTTTCCCACTGCAACTGTACGGGTCATATCGCTGTGATAGCCCTCAACGACTGCACCGAAATCCATCAGAACAAAATCGCCTTTTTTCACCTTTCTGTCGGCAGAGGGAACGCCGTGGGGCATTGATGTGCTTGTGCCTGTCAGTGCGATTGTGGGAAAGGAAAGCTCCTCCGCACCGAGCCTCTTCATTGTAAAATCAAGCTCCAGCTGAATCTCACGTTCAGTCACGCCCTCACGGATAAAGCCGAGAATGTGTGAGAATGCCTCCTCCGCAATTCTTTGTGCGCTGCGTATTTTTTCAATTTCTGAAGATTCCTTTACCATGCGGCAGGCGTATATCGCCTTGCTGAGAACATTTGAGCTGTCAAATTCAGCAGTATCTCCCAGTTTTTCACGCAGCTGCTCAAATTTACCTAGCGTAAGCTCCATAGATTCTACAGCAATTCTCTTTGCACCGTGTTTTGCAAGAAGCTTTTTTATCTGGCTGTAAAGCTCCTCCTGAAGTATCACTTCGCAGTTCCGGGCGGTATTCCTTGCCTTTTCAATATATCTGAAATCTATTATAAGATACGCCTTTTCACGGAAAGCCAGAAGTGTTCCCGCAGAGGAAAGCATTCCCGTGAAATATCTTCTGTTTATATCCGAGCTTATCAGTACGCAGTCCGTTTCACGGGGCAGCATTGCCATAAGTCTTTCAATGCGGCTGTTCATAATATCACCTTACATTTCTGCCATTGCATACAGGGCAAGGAAATAGCTGTTTATTCCGAAGCCTGCGATAGTTCCCTTGCAGACAGGACTTATAACCGACTTTGAACGGAATCCCTCTCTTGCATGAATATTGCTGATATGCACTTCTATTACAGGAATGCGTATATCGTGTATTGCATCGTGTATCGCATAGCTATAGTGTGTGTAGGCACCTGCATTTATAATCACGCCGTCAAAATCTTTTCTTGCTGCGTGGAGTCTGTCAATTATTGCACCCTCGTGATTTGACTGGAATATCTCACATTCCATTCCCAGTTTCTCAGCACGGTCCTGTATCATATTATTAAGCTCTGCAAATGAAGTGCTGCCGTAAACTCCCGGCTCACGCTCACCTAAAAGATTAAGGTTAGGTCCGTGTATTACAAGTATTCTTTTCATGTATATCAGTCCTTTCATTAATTTTCCGTTTCAGTAAGCTTTTTGGGAAGAAAGGGTATCTCCATTTTTCTTTTGAAGCGGAAAAACCGTGTTTTTTCATGCTCTATCGGAAAAACAAAGACGCATTTCAGCCTTTTCAGCTTTGCACCCAGAACATCCGTAAAAATCTGATCTCCCACCACCGCAAGGCTGTCCCATGGAAGCTCCATTTTCTCCTTTGCCTCACGGAAGCCCTTTGACAGCGGCTTTTTTCCCTCACACACAAAATCAAGTCCCAGCATTTCCGCAAATGGCTTTACTCTTGGCTCATGATTATTTGAAACAATGCACATTTTTATGCCGTTTTCTTTCATGCTGCATATCCATTCGGGAACGCCGTCAGCAGGCCTTGGGTTGTCATGGGTGGTAAGGGTATTGTCAAGGTCAAGAAGCAGTCCCTTTATACCATGCTTTTTCAGAAGCTTTGGTGACAGGTCACATATTGTCCTCAGAGCAATTGTAATTCTAAACAGCATACCTTGTTTCCTCTCATAGAAAATAATACATAAAAACGGACGCACTCTTCAGTGCGTCCGCCATGCTGTATCGCAGATTATATTAATACTTGCGCTTACGAGCAGCCTCAGACTTCTTCTTACGCTTTACTGAAGGCTTTTCGTAATGTTCTCTTTTCCGAACTTCAGCAATCACGCCGTCCTTAGCACATGATCTCTTGAAACGCTTGAGCGCTGTATCCAGAGATTCATTTTTGCCAACACGAACTTCTGCCACTTACATTTCCCTCCCTTTGCCGCCACGGCAGAGGCTGATCAGATCAGAGCTTCCACTCTTTTCTGACCTATACCACCGAATCCGCCATTTTTGACGTTTCGGGATACTTCTCTGTTTCTCATATAGCTTGCATTCATTAAGTTATATTATATTGTACCATGTTTTAAAAGTATTGTCAAGACGTTTTTTTATCTTGTGTCATTTTTGTTATTTTGCTACAAAATTAACCAGTTTGTTTGGTACATATATCTTTTTAAGCAAATTCTTGCCTGCAAGAGCTTCTGCCACCTTAGGTTCTGCCGCCGCCATTTCAAGAACTTCATCCTTTTCAGCAGTTACAGGGATCATCAGCTTGCTCTTTACCTTGCCGTTTATCTGTACAACAATTTCAACAGTCTGGTCAACACAGAGTGATTCATCATAGGTTGGCCATGACTGCTCGCTGAGAATACCGCCGCAGTTTGCCTCGTACATTTCCTCTGTGATATGCGGTGCAAAGGGATTGAGCAGTCTGAGCAGAGTGTTCAGTTCTGCCTTGTTGATGCTGCCTGTTGCTGCAATGTCATTGAGCAGTTCCATCATTGCTGCGATAGCCGTGTTGAACTTCAGATTTTCGATATCCTCAGAAACCTTTTTGATTGTCTTGTGCATCTTTGACTTGAGTTCATCACGGTACTCATCGCCTTCAGTCAGAACGTCCTGCAATGCCCATACACGGTCAAGGAATCTCTTGCAGCCCTTTATGCTTGAAGTGCTCCAGGGTGCTGTCTTTTCGAAGTCACCTACGAACATTTCATACAGACGAAGGGTATCCGCACCGTAAGCTGCAACAACATCATCGGGATTGATAACATTACCTCTGGACTTGGACATCTTCTGACCGTCTTCACCCAGAATCATACCGTGTGATGTACGGCGCATATAGGGTTCCTTGGTGCTTACCTTGCCGATATCATAGAGGAACTTATGCCAGAAACGTGAATACAAGAGATGAAGTGTGGTATGCTCCATGCCGCCGTTGTACCAGTCAACAGGCATCCAGTAGTCAAGAGCCTCCTTGGAAGCAAGCTCCTTGTCGTTTGTCGGATCGCAGTAACGCAGATAATACCATGATGAACCTGCCCACTGAGGCATTGTGTCGGTTTCACGCTTTGCAGGGCCTCTGCACTGAGGACAGGTGGTATTTATGAAGCTTTCCAGTGTGGAAAGAGGGCTTTCGCCGTTATCTGTAGGCATATAGCTGTCAACGTCAGGCAGAGTCAGAGGCAGTTCGCTTTCGGGAAGTGCAACGTAACCGCACTTGTCACAGTGAACGATGGGAATAGGCTCGCCCCAGTATCTCTGACGTGAGAATACCCAGTCACGCAGCTTGTAATTGACCTTGCTTACGCCCTTGCCCTTTTCTTCAAGCCATTCTTTGATTTTTACCTTTGCTTCTTCAACAGTCAGACCGTCAAGGAAATCACTGTTTGTCATAATGCCTGTTTCGCAGTCGGTGAATGCTTCCTTTGTAACATCTCCGCCCTTTACAACCTCGATAATCGGCAGACCGAATACCTTTGCAAAGTCATAGTCACGTGTATCATGGGCAGGAACTGCCATGATAGCGCCTGTACCGTAGCTCATAAGTACATAGTCGGAAATGAAGATCGGGATCTCTTTGCCGTTTACAGGATTTATGCCACGTACACCCTTAAGGCATACGCCTGTCTTTTCCTTAGCCATTTCCGTTCTTTCGAAATCAGACTTTCTGGCAGCCTTTTCCTGGTATGCACGGATCTCATCCATATTTTCAAGAGAATCGCTCCACTTTTCAATAAGGGGATGCTCCGGTGACATTACCATATATGTTGCACCGAAAAGGGTATCCGGACGTGTTGTGTAAATTTTCAGTGTATCTCCGGCTGTTGTTGCAAAATCAACTTCCGCACCTGTGGAACGTCCGATCCAGTTGCGCTGTGTGGTCTTGATTCTTTCAAGGTAATTGACCTCGTCCAGATCGTCAAGCAGACGCTGTGCATATTCTGTGATTTTCAGCATCCACTGGGACTTTACCTTACGTACAACTTCTCCGCCGCAGCGTTCGCATACGCCGCCTACAACTTCCTCATTTGCCAGGACGACCTTACAGGATGTACACCAGTTTACAGCCATTTCCTTCTTGTATGCAAGACCCTTCTTGAACATCTGGAGGAATATCCACTGCGTCCAGTGAAAATAGTTCGGGTCTGTAGTGTTTATTTCTCTCTCCCAGTCAAATGAAAGACCCAGAGATTTAAGCTGACCCTTGAATCGTGCCACGTTATTTTTAGTAACGATTGCAGGGTGAATCTTGTTCTTGATAGCAAAATTTTCAGTAGGCAAACCGAATGCGTCCCAACCCATAGGGAAGAGAACATTATAGCCTTCAAGACGGCGTTTTCTGGAAACTATGTCCATTGCAGTATATGGACGTGGGTGACCTATATGCAGACCCTGTCCTGAGGGATAAGGAAATTCTACCAGTGCATAAAACTTAGGCTTGCTGTAATCTGTTCCTGCACGGAAAGAATTATGCTCGTCCCAGTAGTTCTGCCACTTTTTCTCAATGGCGGTAAAATCGTATTTGCTCATGTCAATCAATCCTTTATATCATATTTTTATTGTCCGAAATAAGCCTTTACATCCTTATTGAATGCAAGAAGCACACCTGCCAGAAGGTCAATTATGCCCTCTGCAAGGTATATCCAGTAAACAAAGCTGTTCCCGAGATTTGAAACATTCGGTCCGATGTATGCAATGAATAAAAGTGCCAGATATACTGCCACAACGTAGTTGCAATAGGGAATACGCTTGTACAGCAGAACGAAAATAACGCCTGCCACAACGATCATAAACACATTCATTCCTGAGAAGCCAAGAATGAGATTCAGAACACTTTTTACAATTGCATAAATGCCAACTGCCAGTGAAATTTTCTTTCCTGTTTCAGCCATAGAATTTTCCTCCTGATAATCAGTCTTTTTTCAGCCAGCCTGAAATGTCAATATGTTCGCCGTCTGCCCACATACGTTCCAGCTGGTAAAAATCTCTTGCTTCCTTATAGAAAACGTGCACTATTATATCGCCGTAGTCAAGGACGATCCAGCTTGAACCGTTTCCTCTGCCCTCACGGTGAATAGGCTCAATTCCCATTTCTGAAAGCTTGTATTCAACTTCATCTGCAAGTGTGCGTGTATGGGTGGTACTTGTACCGTTTGCAATTACAAAATAATCTCCCAGTATTGTAAGTCCGCCCACTCCGATGACTTCTATATCCTCGGCTCTCTTGCTGTCAAGCGCCTTTACTATTGCTTCAAGAGCATTGTTTTTTTCTTCCATATTCTGACTCCTTTCATTTTTTAATCTTTACGGCTGAAAATATTCTGTTTTCCGTCTTCCGTATCTCCGTTGCTTATATCATCAAGATTTTCTTTATTTCCGTTATA
>JBJERG010000002.1:0-2380 GCA_051882155.1 Ruminococcus sp. | reverse complement strand
CGGAGCTGTTGAAAATGCGAATATTCCCTCCAGCGAATATTTAAACAGCGACTTGAAGGACCATGTTGTATTTCCTGCTGCACGTTCAATATTCTCATAAGGCATATACTTTGTTCTGAAGCCTACCCAGCTGAATATTCCCTTTGAAAAGCGGTTATATTCCTTCATAGACAGAATAGCGTCCACCATCTGCCTTGTCATAAACCGGAAATCCTGCGCTCCGTCCACTATTTCCGTCTGGGAAATCTTATTCATTACCTTGTAGAATTTTCTTGAAAACCATGAGCGCACCTTGGATTCGCCCTCACGGCTTACTCTTCTTGTTGTGGCACAGTCATATTCACCGCTCAGAACATATTCATACATCTGGGGTATAAATGCCGGAGGATGCTGAAGATCCGCATCCATTACAACAACATAATCGCCCTTTGAATTCTGAAGACCGGCATACATACCTGCTTCTTTTCCGAAATTTCTTGAAAAAGATATATACCTTACACGCTTGTCCTTAACGGCAAGTTCTCTGAGTTCTTTTAATGTTTCATCCTTTGAACCGTCATTTATAAATAAAAGCTCAAATTCTGTATCAGAATGCTTCTCCTTTATCTGTGCCATTACCTTTGTTATCTCTGCATAGAACAGCGGCAGAACCTCCTGTTCATTGTAACACGGCACAACTATAGATATAAGCTTCATAGCAATTGCCCTCGCTTTTTCGTCTTTATAATAATATTACTGCATACACATAATTCCCGCAGACCTTAATGCACGCAATCCACACCCTACATTATAACATATTGTCTTGGCATTTACAAGGGCTTTTAAAAAAATTCTCTTGGATTTTTATCATTTACTGCTAAAACCTTTACAGAATCCTTAAAATCACTCACCAGAACACCTTCTACGCAGGCACCGCTTACAAAGGTAAACATTGACGGATACACATCCTCATCAAGATAAAATGTGCTGACGCCGTTTTCGGTGGCTACACCTGCGTCATAAACATAATTTTCATAGAAAAACCTTATAAGTATATTATCTCCTCTGCTTTTTCGCATGAGAGCGATAATATCCTGCATACTAACTTCCAGCGAATCAAATTTGTATACCTCAAACGGATTCATAATTACTGTCCTCCTGTATTTTTCTTTATATCTGCGGCACTGCTATAATTATAACATAGTTTTAAGAATTTTGCAACTGCGTAAAATAACAATACGGATCACAATACTGCCAATCATTTTTTCACACAATTATTGACAAAACATAATTGTTCATGTTATAATTTACAAGACTATGTTGCATCGTGAGTAATTCATGAACAATAGTTCAATTTTTTAAAATGAAAGGGTGGAAACACAAAATGGAATCTTTAAACAATTTTCTTTCTGCCGTTGATGATTTTGTATGGGGAATACCTCTCATCGTACTCATAATGGCATGCGGACTTCTGCTCACCATAAGGGGCAGAGGACTTCAGTTTCTTCATCTCGGAAAAGCTCTTAAATTCATGGTAAAAAATGAAAAGGGCGGCGAAGGAGAAGTATCAAGCTTTGCAGCACTCTGCACCGCACTCAGTGCTACCATCGGTACAGGCAATATCGTCGGTGTGGCAACTGCTATTGCAGCCGGCGGACCAGGAGCTCTCTTCTGGATGATTGTTGCTGCACTTCTGGGTATGGCAACAAAATATGCTGAAGGCTTTTTAGCAATCAAATATCGTACCGTAGACAGCGAGGGACATTATCTCGGCGGACCATTCTACTACATTGAAAAGGGCATGGGCGCCGGCTGGAAATGGCTGGCAAAGCTTTTTGCAGTGTTTGGCGTGCTGGCAGGTCTACTGGGTATCGGTACAATAACCCAGATAAACGGCATTACCTCCGCAGTGAACAATTTCTTCACATCTGATATTGCCTTCACCATCGGAAGCGGTGAAAACATTCATGAAATTTCCTGGGCAACCATTATTGCTGGTGCAGCAGTAACTTTACTGGCAGCACTGGTTATTATCGGAGGAATAAAGCGCATTTCCTCTGTATCCCAGGTAATAGTTCCTTTTATGGCTGTTCTTTACATTATTTTCGCACTTATACTTATTTTCATGAACATTACAAAAATACCGGACGCAGTAGTTACAATTGTAAAGAGTGCATTCAACCTGAAGCCTGTAGCTGGCGGCGCAATAGGTATGATGATCGCTATGCAGAAGGGCGTTGCAAGAGGTATTTTCTCCAACGAAGCCGGTCTTGGTTCTGCACCTATCGCTGCTGCTGCTGCTCAGACAAAGGAACCTGTACGCCAGGGCCTTGTTACAATGACGGGAACATTCATTGATACAGTTATAGTTTGTACAATGACTGGTCTTGCAATCGTTATT
>JBJERG010000001.1:0-2382 GCA_051882155.1 Ruminococcus sp. | reverse complement strand
CTGCCTGAATTTCGTTGGTCTGCATTGTCATATTGGTTCACAGATTCTTGATACACAGGGCTTTGAAGCTGCGGCAGAAGTAATGCTCACATTCATCAAAAAGATTCGTGATGAGCTTGGCGCTGAGGTACGTGATCTGAATCTGGGCGGTGGTTTCGGCATTCAGTATACTGAAGCAGATGATCCGCTGCCTTATGAAGCATTCATGGAGGCTGTATCTGTGGTGGTACACAAATTCTGCGAGGAAAATGATATGCCTCTGCCCTTCATTCTCATTGAACCGGGACGTTCCATTGCTGCACCGGCAGGCATTACGCTTTATACTGTCGGCGGCAAGAAGATCATACCGAATATCCGTACTTATGTTTCCATTGACGGCGGTATGTGCGATAACCCGAGATATATCCTTTACCAGTCTGCATATGATGCTGTTGTTGCAAACAAGGCGTCACAGCCAAAGGATACTGTTGTTACAATTGCAGGCAAATGCTGTGAAAGCGGCGACCTTATCGGTGAAAATATGCCACTGCAGGACTGCGAACCGGGAGATATCTTAGCTGTATGCGCAACAGGTGCCTACAACTACTCCATGTCCTCAAACTACAACAGACTTTTAAAGCCTGCTGTTGTATTCATCAAGGACGGCAAATCACGTCTTGCTGTTAAGAGAGAAACTCTTGAGGATATTATCAGAAATGATCTTTAAGATGTAATAAAAAGCTGTCTGCTCCTTGTTTGGGCAGACAGCTTTTTTATGTGTATAAATCTCCCTCTGCCTGTCTGAATATGGGCAAGGGAGATTTTTTTAGAATATATTCAGTCCTGCAAAGAATTCATCCTGTATGCTTTCCAGTGGAATCTGCTCTATATCATAAGACGAATCACTATGAAGGGTTATAAGAGTACCTCCTCGCTGTTTTGTGTCTTTATCAATGCCAGGCATTGCCAGATAATCTATGCTCATGCCGTAGGTAAGACGTATGCCTTTATATTCCAGTGAGGAATTGTTGTAATGGTCATGACCGCAGAACATTGCCTTTGTACTGCCCAGTTCCACTGCTGTATCAAATAATTTGCTGGGATACTCTGAACAGCAGACCTTATCAAACATGGTTTCACCGTTTTCTCCAAAATAATATTTTACCTCATGACTTCCGCTTTCATAAAGCTCGTATGCCGTTTTATATTGCTGAAGCGGAATGTGAAAAAACAAAAGTGATGATATTGTCCTGCCCTCGGATTCACAGAGGAATTCCACCTGCTGTCTGTACCATTCTACCTGGTCATCATGAATATAGTCGTAATCATTGAAGCCTTCACCGGTATAATCATTGGAATCCATAAGAAAAACTGCCTGGTTAAGAGAATTATCCGCATTCCTTATTTCTATAAGCTGATTGGACCTTCCGGTAATATTCGGCTGAATATAGGGATACAGAAGATTTTCTGACGTTTTATAGGAGAGGGATTTAAACAGCCCTTTTATCTCCTCTTCAGATTTATTTGCAACATCCTCAGTATCATGGTTCCCGTAGGTAAATGCCCAGGGAATACCCAGTGTCCGCATAAATGAGGCAAACTGGATTATTGGCGCAGAATTGTTAAGCGAAAATGAACGCAGTCCAACCGGAAATACCAGATCACCTGTTACTATCACCAGATCCGGCTTTGTGTGCTTTATCAGACTGTAGCAGGCAAATACTGCCTTGTAATCCTTTACCGCAGAAACTATACTTCCTCCGATATGTATATCGGTAAGCTGAAGTATCCTGAAATCCTCTTTCTCTGTTACTATTGTATAAACACCGGTTTCATCATTGTAGGATATATCGTCCTTTTCATGGTCTGCGCTTTGCATTACTGAAATAAGCGGCTGAAGATTCCAGGTGTCACGCTGCATTAAATTATATGCCCCGATAACAGCGATGCACAGCGTAAACGCAGCAGCACGTTTTATATTGATTGTGATATTATCAAAAACAAGCTTTCCTCTGAGTGTAAGATCATACGTCATCCATGCAATTACATATATCACAGCAAAGGTGAAAATATAATTGCTGTAAAAAAATGACCCTTTTGACAGAAAAATAATAAGTCCGGATGCAATTATCCAGTATCCGGAAGCGGCTGCAAGTATCATTAAAAGGCTTTTCCGGAAAAATACAGACTTCTCCCTTTTAAAGCATTTGTTAAGAGTAAAAATGCAAAAAGCATTTTTTATTACTATCATCGCAATATACTCTGCATACACCAGACTTTGCAGCATTGACTGCTGTATTTCCTGCACAGTCATAAATCCTTTAATATACTGCATAAGAGCTGTTATAACCACCACAAACAATACGCCCATCAGCAGGAATATACTGTTTACAAATCTTTTTG